>CANQQH010000001.1 GCA_947625955.1 uncultured Clostridia bacterium
AGAAAAACGCCATACAGCAAGTAGTGTTATGGCATTTTCTTTTCTTCACTCTTCATCCCAATCTTCGCTTATCTGCTGCTTTTCGTCGAAACAAAAGCTCCTTTTTCGCAAAACCCTATCGGCTTTTGCATTATTTATCGCTTTGTTCTCCTCTCCCTCGTCGAAGAATGGTCTTATAGGCCGACAAGATGTTTCGCATCTTGCCGTCAACGATTGGCCATTCTTCTCCTCTCCCCAAAAAACTTTCGTTTTTCGGGGACCCCTCTTTCTTTCGTTTTTCGGGGACCACTCTTTCTCTCGTTTGTCGGGGACCCCTCTTTCTCTCGTTTGTCGGGGACCCCAATAAAAACATCAACAACAGGGTTATCGTTAACTTTGAATAAACAAATGAAAACGGAGTAACCTTTAATAAGTTCACCCCTGTCGCCGCCTATTCAGCTGACTAGGGCAGCAAATAGTATTATATTTTTGAGATAAAACACAAATATAAAAAATCCCATAACACTACTGCTGTATGGGATTTTTTTATTTGCGCTTTTAGCCAAAAAGATGATGCTAGTTGCGGTTTCTTCGGTGCGACGCGCAGGCGCGCCGCAACTAATTCGTTTCGCGAATTTCAACCCCTAAACGGTGGTGGACATATAATCTAAGTACTTCCACAACGCCGTCTGGTTCGCGTTGATGAGAAGCGGACTGTTCGAATAACTCTTTGAAACGTCGAAGCTTTCGGTGGTTGAAAAATACAAAGCAACTTGATGACTCAAAGTCGATTTCTCCACAATCATGATAAGTCCATAGAAGTCAACAACCTTTGTGTTGCCGTGAACCTTCACGGTCACCGATTGCTTTTCCTTGAAGATCAGTTCAAGACAATAGTTGTCTTGCTTGTTTGAATAGCTCCAATCGTCGAGCTCTTGGTCGTAGTCCTGCCCCGGCGTTGTGTCGATAACGTTCCCATGCACCATATAGTCAAAGATGCTGAGCTTGGTCATTCCCTTATAGAGGTTCACAAGCTTTTTGTAGTGAGTTTGGTTGTTGGTTTCGTCGCAGCTTGTGCCGGCGGTTTCGTTCAAATACACAATAACCCTGTCTGGCGTGAGCCCGAGCCCGCTATCAACCTTTACGCACGCGAGCACAACGGTTGCAACAACTATAATGCCAACAATTATTGCTGATATTATCGAGAATTTTTTGAGAGTCATTATTTGTCACCTTCATCAGTAGTATTTTTGTTTTGTGGCTTTTTGCTTTCTGCCTTTGGTTTGTCGCCCACTTCGGCTTTTGGCTCTGCCTTTTCGGTCTTTGGCTTTTCAGCTTTTTGCTCTGCCTTTGGCTCAACTTTATTTTCTTTTGGCTTGACCTCGCTTTCTGGCTTTTTCTCGGCTGCCGGTTGAGTTTTTGGCGCGGTTGTTTCATGTGTAACTTGCGCCGGTGAACTCTTTTGAGCCGAGGTTTCGCGTTCTTTTGCCCGCTTATCTGCCTCTTTCAAGAGGTTATCAACATAGTCGCCAGCCGACGAAGAAGTTTGTTGCTTTTGCAAAGCGATTTTCTCAACTTTTGCCTTTTCGATTTCAGCTTTCTTCTTCTCGTCTTCTTCCTTCTTGCTCTTCAAACGCGAGTCGATAAATTCAACAACTTCTTCCTTTGTTGACCCTTTCAAGATCATGTCAACCTCGTCGGAGAAGATAGTTTCCTTTTCCATCAAAACAGCAACCATGGTCTCAACTTCTTTCTTATGCGAAGAGAGGATTGCCCTTGTTTGCTCATAGCATTTGTCAATAATTTTCTTGATTTCGGCGTCGATCTTGCTGGCCTCGGTCTCGCTATAAACCGCACGAGTTTGATAATCTCTTCCAATAAATGGCTGGCTCGACTCACCATAGTGAACAAGCCCAAGCCCGTCGCTCATACCAAACTCAGTCACCATTCTGCGCGCAATCTCAGTTGCACGGCTAAGGTCGTTTGAGGCCCCGGCAGAAACATCGTCGAGGAAGAGCTCTTCCGCACCGCGTCCAGCCAAAAGCACGGAGATGGTGTCGAGAAGTTTGTTCTTTGTGTAGGAGTTATCATCGTTGTCAGGACGCGAGATGGTGTAGCCCGCTGCCCCGCCGCGTTGTATGATTGAAACCTCGTGAACAGGGTTCGAGTTCTTCACGCACTTTTCAACAATGGCGTGTCCACTTTCGTGGATTGCGGTTGCATGCTTATCTTTCTCGCTAACAACGCGCGAACGCTTTTGGGGTCCCATTGTAACTTTTGTGATAGCGCTGTTGATATCGTCTTGACTGATTGTCACTCTCTTTCTGCGCGCCGCCAATATTGCCGCTTCGTTTAGAAGGTTTTCAAGGTCGGCACCAGTGAAGCCGCTCGTGACTCTTGCTATTTCTTTGAGTTTCACGTCACTTGCCAAAGGTTTGTTTTTGGCGTGAACGCGAAGTATTTCTTCCCTGCCCTTCACGTCTGGTGGGTTGATATAGATTTGCCTATCAAACCTGCCTGGACGGGTCAAAGCTGGGTCAAGGATGTCGGCTCTGTTGGTTGCCGCCATAACGATGATACCTTCGTTGGTTTCAAAACCATCCATTTGAACAAGGAGCTGGTTGAGAGTCTGCTCTCTCTCGTCGTTACCACCGCCAAGTCCGGTGCCTCTTTGGCGACCAACGGCGTCGATTTCGTCGATAAACACGATGCAAGGCTTTGCCATTTTTGCGTTTTCAAACAGGTCACGCACTCTCGATGCACCAACACCAACATAGAGTTCCATGAAGTCCGAGCCGCTGATTGTGAAGAAAGGAACATTCGCCTCGCCGGCAACAGCTTTTGCAAGCAAGGTTTTACCAGTTCCAGGAGGTCCAACGAGCAAAACGCCCTTTGGGATTCTTGCCCCAATCTTGGTGAACCTGTCTGGGTCCTTCAAAAATTGAATGATTTCTTCGAGTTCTTCCTTCTCTTCGTCGGCGCCGGCAACCTTGTCGAACTTAACCTTCGACTCAGCAACGCGCGCACGATTTTTTGTGAACTCCATTGAGCGACTGTTAACGCTGCGAATCTGCCTCATCACCATGACAACAATAACAATAAGAGTTACCGCCATGAGTAGTGGAAAGATGATGTTAAGAATGCTGAATGTGCTTGGCGTTCCAAGAACAACGGTCACATACGCCTTTGGAACGAAGTTCGGTTCGTCTTGGTGAGCGAGGTTGTATTCGTCGATGATTTGGTAGTGTTCAGCGAGAAGGTCGTTGAAGATCTGCGCGCTGTCGCTCCTGTTATAGAACCAGTACCACTTGCCGTCTTTCGTTTGAAATTCGATGCGAGAGTTCGACCTTTCAATCTTCTCTACCCTCTCAGCCATAAGCTCAGTTCTTAGAAATCCAATCTCAACCTCTTTGCCCTGAGGCCCTGAGTTGAGATACCAAAATACCAATCCCAGCCCGATGACAATTAAAATAAGAGCAAGTATTCTTCGAAAACTGCTCGGCCTTTTGACTTCGGTCTGTTGATTTTGTCCGCTTTTGTTTTCGTTTTCCAAATTTAGCCCTCCTTGATAAAGCCAATAATAAATATATATTAACACAATATATTAATTATTTCAATTATTTTATCAATTTTTTTCAATGCTTCGCCTTGCCTAACAATTGCTTTGCCACAGCACAAAAAATTCGCAAAATTCTACTCCCAAAACATAAATTTGGCTCAAAAACTTAGCTTTGCCCAAAAACGAACAAAATAAATCTTGCAACCTGCTTCACGGCATGCAGCATGTCGTGATAATTTTTGGGCGAGGCTGCCACTTCTCTTGTGATGTTGTAGGTCACGGAAAGATCGCCAACCTCAACTTTTTCGCTTGAAAGCGAGGCGCAAACAATGCTGCCCTCGCGAACACATATGCCCGAGTTTGTGTTTGATAGGGCGCTATCGAAAACAATGATGTAGGGGCTCGCGTGAAACTTATAGATCAAGTCAACATATTCTTTAAGATTGCAGGGCTTGATGTTTGCTCTTATGTTGCCATAGATAAACTTGTTTAGGTCAAAGCATTTGAGCAAACTCCCCATGAGCGGTCCAAAGCTATCAAACCAAATCTTCGAGTTTCCAACGCACAAGAAAACAACCTCCCTTTCTTTTGAGATCTTCTTGGCTTTTTCAAAGAGGCGGAACATATTGAAGTTTTCTTCTGCAATCAACCATTCTTTCAACATAAAAATCACCAAACCAATTATTGCCATCCACAAAAGTTACATTCAAAAAACGCAAAAAACACCTGAAAACAGTTCAAAAACAACAAAAAAATCAAAGTTTGGCGGTCAATTACTTTACATTTCCTATTTTTCTATAATATAATTATATTAATATTTATAGGAGCAATTATGAACTGGATTGATATTATCATTCTGTTGATATTGGTGTTCTTCGTTGGATGGGGCTTCTATAAAGGCTTGATATTCTCCGTGCTTTCGCTGTTCGGGAACTTCGTGAACTTTATCATTTCTCTTGCCCTGACCCGACCAGTTGCATCACTTCTCAATTCATGGTTTCATCTTGAAGGCGCATTGACAAACGGATTTGCCTCACACCTAACAAAGATGAGCGCTGGCTTCAACACAAACATCGTTGGAATGACCACAAGTGAGATACGCTCGCATGTTGCCTCAACCCTCACAGAGTCGAAGTTTCCAATGAAAAACCTCTTCAAAACTATGCTGAGAATTGACGGTGACTCAATAATTAACAAAACAAGCCTGTCCCTTAACGATATATTGTCAAAGTCCTTTGCCCAATTCTTCACCCTTATCATTTCATTCGTTATTGTGTTCGTCCTTATCTGGCTTGTGCTCTTCCTCATCTCGCTCATTTCAAAGCAGGCAAAGAAGGTTGACGGAATAAGAATAACCGACAGAATCTTGGGCCTCGTCTTTGGAATAATCAAAGGTTCATTCGTTATTTGCGTTGTATTCGCAATTCTAGCTTTCTTCAATGAAAACGGTGTTCTTGCCCCACTGTTCGACTATATCAAAGAATCCTCGCTTGGAAACTTCTTCTATTCAAACGTCAACTATCTTGTTGACAAATACATAAACTTCAAAATCGTTGTCAATGCGGTCAAAACCTAAAATATGCGAATCTATCGCATATTTTTTCTTTGCATGGCTCTGCCATGCTTTTATTTTTGGTTGTTTACTTTTCAAAACAAGCAATCAAAAGCATTTGATAAGAACAACAAACAATCACTCTAAAAACCAATAAAAACACAAAATCATTGCCAGTTGGTTGCATAAATAAATGCACGCAGCAGTAATCAAATAAAAAGCAACAATCCCAAAATGCAGCTTAATATATCTCCGCCCACATAATTAGTACAACAATAATTAATCATTATTAGTCTTTATTCCCACCCAACCATAGTTTATAAAAGAAAAACCAAACTCACCCGTCAAAAAAAATAAATTGTTAAAAAGTTTTCCCGGTTTCATGTGAAACTGAAAAAACATCAACAAACTTAGAACAACAGCTTGTTTTGCCCCAAAATGTCAAAATACCGAGACGCAAACAAAAAATCATGCCATCTAAAACGCAAGTTTCACAGTGGTCGCGATAAATTATCGCCCAAAAGGGCAACTCGGCTTCTAGGCGGCAATTTCGCCGTCATTTGTTAATACAGGCAAACTTGCAATATCAATAAACACACACTTAGAATTATTACAAAAAACGCAAAATGAAAGCTAAAACAACGCAAAATGGGGTTAATTCGCCCCTTTTCCAACATTGTTGTGAAAAAAGTTTCGCATGAAACAACAACTTCACAAAAGTATTCCATTGTATCAAAATAAACAATTGCATATATAAAATTTGAAAAATAATTCGCAAAAATTATAATAACACAGCTGCAAGTCATTGCAATGAAACAAACAACAGATAACCAGCT
Organism: uncultured Clostridia bacterium; assembly: GCA_947625955.1. Taxonomy (GTDB): domain Bacteria; phylum Bacillota; class Clostridia; order Christensenellales; family UBA1242; genus UMGS2069. The sequence continues at coordinate 5,927 of CANQQH010000001.1, forward strand.
TGTCGGTTTATAAGAAACATTAATTGCCATTATTACCCGCCCAGCATAAAACAGAACACGATTCAATCAAGTATTGAAATTTGCAAGCCAACAAAGCCAGGTCATCAAGTGGTGGATTTTCCAAAACAACAAATATCGTTTTCTGTTTTGCCAGACAAAAAATGACAAAATTTGAGCCAGCAACGCTTTAATAAAACAGATTAGCAGCGCAAGCAAAAATCAACCCCTTCTAAAACCTGTGTTTTGGGGTGGTTGTGATTAATCACTTTAAGAGATATTAAAAGTCTCTTCTAGGTGGCATTTTGGGCCTCGTTGACTTTTTGTGGTGAATTTGACCAGTTCCACATGAAACTCACAAAAAATACCATTTTCACCCTATTTCAAAGTCAAAAAACGCAATATTTTTGAAAAACGCCATATTTTTGGGCTGTTTTAACGCTATTTTGAGTTAAATTTGCGAAAAATAAACACCCGACTGGTGTCGGGTGTTACTTCATTAATAGTTTTACTTGTTTATAATACTATAAATCCTGTCAAGGTCCTCAGGTGAATAGTAGTCAATATAAATTCTGCCCTTCTTGTCGTTGCCAATGATTGAAACCTTTGTTGCAAAAATGCGATTAAGGTTGTTTGCAAAGTCTTTGAGTTCAAGGCTCTGCTGTTCCTTCTTTGTTGACTTACCTGGTTTTGAAAGTTTCCTAACAAGCAATTCAAGGTCTCGCACACTCATTTTCTTTGCAATAACCATGTTTGCAAGCTCAATCTGCTGTTCCTTTGATTCAATGGTGATGAGCGTTCTTGCATGCCCTGCCGAGAGTTTTCCTTGCTCAATGAGCGCGATAATCTCTTCTGGCAATGTCAAGAGCCTAAGCGTGTTTGTGACAGCTGGGCGGCTTTTACCAATTTTATCAGCAACCACGTCCTGCGTTAGGCCATAGTTTTTGATAAGGTTACTTATTGCGCGCGCAGCTTCGATTGGGTTCAAATCCTCTCTTTGCAAGTTTTCAATGATTGAGACCTCGCTGATTTGCTCTGCGGTATAGTTCTTAACGATAACAGGCACCTTTTTGAGCCCAGCCATTCTCGCGGCGCGGAATCTTCTTTCACCAGCAATGATTTGATATCTGCTGCCGTTTTTCTGCACTATAAGTGGTTGAATAATACCATGCACCTTGATTGATTGTGCAAGTTCTTTAAGCGCTTTTTCGTCGAAATTCTTTCTTGGTTGGTTTTCGTTTCTATCAATAAGGCCGATATCAACCTCAACAACAGTTTCTGCACCCTCGATAGGTTCAGCGTCTTGCTTATTTGTTTCAACGGGCGAATCAGCCTTTTTCTCTTCTATATCATACTTCTCATATTCACCAAAAAGTGAACCCAGGCCTCTTCCCAAACCTCTTTTCATGTTCATATTACTTTACCCCTTTGTTCTTACGCATAATTTTTTTATAGTCAACTTTGTTCTTATCAAAATATTCCTCAGTCAGTTTCAAATACGCCAAACTTCCTTGGCACGACTTATCATATAAATAAATTGGCATACCAAAGCTTGGCGCCTCAGCCAAACGAACATTTCTTGGAATGGTTGTGTTGAACACCGAACTTCCAAAAAACTTGCCAATTTCCTCAGCAACTTGCCTTCCAAGATTACTTCTGCTATCGCGCATAGTCAAAACAACGCCTTCAACTTGAAGTTGAGGATTGAGCATTGTTTTCTTCACAAGTCGTATGGTGTTCATGAGCTGGCTCAAACCTTCAAGGGCAAAAAATTCGCACTGTATTGGAATTATAACCCCATCAGCAGCCGTCAGCGCATTGACTGTTAGAAGTGCCAGAGATGGTGGGCAGTCAATAGTTATATAATCATAACTATTTTTTACTTCATTCAAAGCTTTTTTCAAAACATTTTCGCGCTCTTTCATATACACGAGTTCAACTTCAACACCAGCCAAATCAATATTTGCTGGCAAAATATCAAGTCCCGGTATTTCAGTTTTGCGAATAACCTCTTTTGCGTCGGCGTTTCCGCTGATAACATCATAGATAGACCTAACGTCGCCAGTTTTGTCTTGACCAAGACCGCTGGTTGCGTTGCCTTGCGGGTCAACATCAACAACCAAAACTTTTTTGCCCATGAGAGCCATATAGGTTGACATGTTGATGCAGGTTGTGGTTTTTCCAACGCCGCCTTTCTGGTTTGTGAATGCTATAATTTTTCCCATAATGAAACCTCTTACTAAAATAATATAACATTTTTGACTTTTTGGCTAGCAATTTTGATAAATATATATAAAATATATAATATTAAAATATACATGTGATTTTTTCCACAAAGCAGAACCACAAACAAGCAAACACAACAAACACCAAAATTGCAAAACAAAAAAATAGGAGTTGATGAAAAATCAACTCCTAAAAACAAAAACTATAAAATTTGCTAAAACTTACAAAACTGAAATTTTATTTGTAAATTACAAAGCAAATCTTGGAAAATTTTACAAATAAAAATTTCATTTTATTCAATTTGTTCTGCATCACCGGTGAGCGTTATTTTGATATAGCCTTGGTCAAAACCGCATATTGGGCACTTTTTCCAGCCTTTTTTGAGAGTGTCCTCATGCCCGCAATTCATGCATTTGAGTTTTGACGCCTCATCAAAGGAATAAAGCGTTGAATTTTTCAGCATTTGATAAAGGCTTGAAAGCACTTTTGCGTGGCACGCCTCAATTTTTGCAATCTGTTCAATCTTGGTTGCAATGTCGTCAAAACCTTCTTTTCTTGCAACCTTCGCAAAGTTTGGATAAACGCTGTCGAATTGCCTCTGTTCGTTCTCTGCCTTTATTTTCAGCATTTCAACGAGGTTCGAGTGTTGCATTGGATAGGTTGCCTTTATCTCAACCATATCAACTCCGCCCTCGCACGCCGAGCCAATATAGTCATAGAAGACCTTGCCGTGCGCCATTTCATTTGTTGCAAGTTGTTTCAAAATTGTTGAAACCTGACTGAGTTTTTGCTGAGTTGCCATGTCCGCCATGTATTGATATTTTGCGCCATCCTGACATTCCGCAGCAAAAGCTCGTGTTAAATTTTTGAGTGTTTCACTATTTCTAAAATCCATTTTTGCCTCCAACTGAATTATGCCCATACCGCTTTTGGCTATACAATTTTATTTGAAAAACAAGCATAAACAGTGCACTTTTCATGGTTTAGCAATGGCATTTTGCACTTTTTCGTTTTGAAGAGAGCCATATTCGTTTGACATTTAGTCTATTTTAATATAATTTAATAATACAATGAAAAACGCTAAAAAGAAGCAAAATGAATTTAGACCAATGAGTTACCTCAAAAAGTACACTCATTATGTTGTTTTGGGACCAATTTGCAAAGCACTTGAAGCGCTGAGCGAAGTGTTCTCTCCGTTTATCATGGCAAAAATTATTGATATTGGCATTCCAAGCAAAGACAACAGCTACATTGTGAAAATGTCGATAGTGATACTTCTCATCAACATCTTAGGTATGGTTTTTGCAATTCTCGGGCAGAAGTTTGCGTCGCTCACGAGTGAAGGCATGGGGCGAGATATGCGAAATGATGTTTTTGAGCACATCAACACCTATTCCTACTCAGAACTCGACAAGTTTGGAACGTCCACAATCCTCAACCGCACCCTCAACGACACCTACCGAATCCACGAGGGCACGAGTGCAATTTTGCGAAATATCATGCGCATACCATTTCTTTTGCTAGGTTCGCTCGTCATGGCAATGTGCGTTAACATCAAGCTTTCGCTCATCTTCCTTGTTGTTTCACCAATACTACTTTTCATTGTTTTTTATGTTATGAAAAAATTGCAACCTCTCATCACCGAGGGCAAAAAAAGGCTTGACACAACAACTCAAATCACAAGCGAAAACCTGACAGGCGTGAGGGTGGTGAGAGCTTTCAACAAGCAAAACTACTTTGGTGGCATACAAATCAATCTTGGTGGCATTTCACAAGGTAATTTGCTGGCCTTCATCAACTATTTTGCGCAAATTTCTTCCGCTCTCGTCATGTTTGCGAGGATTATCACAATCTTCACAAGAATGAAAATCTCATCAAACCGTATTAATGAACTCTTCGAAACAAAAAATAGCATAACATCCCCTCAAAATCCAGTCAAAATCGACCCAGCTTCACCAGACTTTGGCAAAGTTGAGTTTCAAGATGTTTGCTTCTCATATAGCAATCTCAAAAACATTGTCAACAACCTTTCGATAACTGTCAATCCGGGTGACACAATTGGAATTATCGGCGGAACAGGAAGCGGAAAAAGCAGCATTGTGAACCTCATTCCAAGGTTCTATGATGTTTCGTCGGGTGCCGTTTTGGTTGGCGGAAATAATGTTAAAAAATACGATGTTGAACAGCTTCGCGACATCATTGGTATTGTGCCGCAAAACCCAACACTTTTCACTGGCACAATCCGTCAAAATCTTTCCTGGCGAAAACCTGACGCAACCGATGAAGAAATCATAAAAGCACTAAAAATTGCGCAGGCATATGACTTTGTTGCTGAATATCCCGAGTTTCTCGACCACCCAGTTCAGCGTGGTGGAACGAACTTTTCCGGCGGGCAAAAACAGCGCCTCACCATTGCAAGGGCGCTTGTTGGTAACCCACCAATTCTTATTCTTGACGACAGCACTTCCGCGCTCGACTTTGCAACTGACGCAAAGCTTCGAAAGGCAATAAAGACCATGCTGAAATCAACCACATTCATTGTTTCTCAGCGCACAAACTCAATCAAAGACTGTGATCAAATCATTGTTGTGGATTCGGGTAATATTCTTGATATCGGCACGCACGAGCAACTACTCGAAAGGTGCAGCTTGTATCAAGAGATTCACCAGTCTCAAAACAAAAAGGAGGCGCTATGAGTGAAAATTCGCAGATGAGTAGTGAACTTGTCCGCCAGAAAGAGACAAGACACTTCAAATCAAGATTCATGAAAAATAGAAGCGCTTTCCAAATTGTTTCGAAAGTGTTCAAGGTCGCAAGACCATATCGGCAATATCTCTATCTCACATTTTTGTTCGACTTTATCAACTCAATTGCCGAACTTCTTGTTCCAATTTTCTTGGGAAAAGCTATCGGCGCTGCGATTGGAAAGGGTAATGTTAACTTCAAACTTATCACTATATATTCACTTGTGATGATTGGCTGCGTTTTAATAGCCGCTCTCTTCAACGCTCTTGGTTCGCTGACCATAAACGCCTATAACTATAAAGCCACCTACAAGATTCGCGACCTGCTTTTCAAAAAAATAAATTCACTGCCGCTCTCGTTCATCGACACCACATCTCACGGTGACCTGCTTTCAAGAATGATAAATGATATCGACGTTATGACCGACGGCTTCCTCGAAAGCTTCGCCGCTGTTATCTCGGGCATCGTGTCGCTTGTTGGAACGCTTGTTGCAATGCTTATTTTGAATATTCCACTGGCACTTATCATTGTAACTCTAACGCCGCTGAGTATTATTTCGTCTGCCTACATCATCAAAAAATCCAAGAAATATTTCAATTTGGAAGTTCAGTCGCTCGGTGACCTTTCAGGTTATTTGGAAGAATATATTGCGGGCGAAAGAGTTGTTAAAGCTTTCAACCATGAACCTGAGAGCGTCAAAGATTTCGCAAAAATCAACCAAAACTACTATAAAATTGGTGAAAAATCGCAATTTTATTCAAATCTTTCTGCTCCAACAACAAGATTTGTTAATGGTATTGTCTATGGCGTGGTTGGTCTTTTTGGTGCGTTCCAAGCCATCCGCGGAATTATTAGTGTTGATATAATTTCAACATTCTTGTCGTATGCAAACTCTTTTGGAAGACCTTTCAATGAAATCAGCAGCAACATTTCAGACATACAATCTTCCTTTGCTGCTGCCGGGCGTGTTTTCAATATTTTGGAAGAGCCTGATGAAGTCAGCGATGAGAATCTGCCAGACCTTCTCAGTTGCGACGGAAATGTTTCAATCAAGAACGTCAACTTCTCATATATTCCAAAAGTGAAGCTCATTCAAAACTTCAACTTGGAAGTGAAGCAGGGAATGAAAGTTGCAATCGTTGGCCCAACCGGGTGCGGAAAATCCACGCTCATTAACCTTCTCATGCGCTTCTATGACGTTAACAGTGGAACTATCAGCGTTAGTGGAAATAACATAAAAGAAATAACGCGTTCAAGCCTGAGAAATAAGTATGGAATGGTGCTTCAAGAGACCTGGCTTTTCAACGCGTCCATTCGCGACAACATTGCCTATGGCAATCCAAACATTCCTCTCGACGAAGTCATCGCGGCGGCAAAATTAGCTGGTATTCACGAGTTTATTGAGAAGATGCCAAACAAATATGACACAATGGTCATTGAGGGCGGAAATAACCTCTCTCAGGGCGAAAAACAGCTGCTTTGCATTGCAAGAGTAATGCTACTGAAACCGCCTATGCTCATACTGGATGAGGCAACGAGTAATATCGACACAAGAACTGAAATGAACATTCAAAACGCGTTCAACAACATCATGCATGGCAGAACGTCCTTCGTTGTTGCCCACAGGCTTTCAACCATAACCAACGCAGATATCATTCTTGTGATGAATAAAGGTAATGTTATTGAGCAAGGAACTCACCAAGAACTTCTCGATAAAAAAGGCTTCTATTACAATCTCTATAATAGCCAATTTGCGAAGGTATAATCTCTTTTCTCACCGCATTGAATATAGATAATATTTGTTATTAATAGTAGTTTTAGTAGTAGGGGCTGTTAATAAGTTAAAAACTCACTTTATGCTTGTTTTTTCCAGCGTTTCAAGTGTTGAAAAACTCTTAATAACTATGTTGAAAAACTCGAAGTTTTGAACATAAATGTTAATAACCTATGGTAACGCCGTCGAAGTAGTAGGAGATGATGTCTTTGTAGTTCATCTTTGCCTCAGCTTGCTTGATGGCGTTTTCTTGTGAGAGCCCCACGCCGTGACCATAGCCCAGCCCAGAAAAGACAATATTGTTATTTGAAACTGAAATTGATTCTATTTTTGTTGACCTAAGTTTTGTTGAGCCAAGTTCAGCGCGGAAAGTCTTTGCGTCTATTTCTTTTGCACCAACCAAGAAGGTTAAACATCTCCCGCTTTCGCCAATTTCACCTTTTTTGAAAGAGGTGATACTATTAACGCTCACTCCCATGTTTCTAAGCGCGGAAAGAACTTCGTCTTTTGGCGCACTATACTCCCAACGATAGTCTTTGGTGTTTTCTTCATCAGTTTTAACACTCTTGATATAGCCAAGCTCGTCTTTTGAATTGAAGCCTTCACTTAGGGCTGCTGTTTGCCCGCCAGCGTTTGAATGAAAGTAGGCGTCGATGAGTTCACCATTATACCTCACAACAATTCCCTTTGTTTCTTTGACCGCTTTTTTAATGTTGCTGTTGACCTTTTCTTTGCTGTATGCCTGAGCCTCGTTGATGTCGGTTGAAATGTCGGCATTTTCGTATTTTGACTTGCCTGTTTCAATGAACTTCATGACAAATGTACGCGCCAAAACAGCCTGCGCTTTGAGAGCCTCGATGGGTGAATCGTTGTCTATTTCGCCAGCAACCACGCCTTCAATATATTCTTCAAAATTAAGTTTTTCAATAGTCTCAGTTTGAGTGTTGAAAAGGCTTATTTCTTTTGGCGTTTTTTTGCAAGAACCAAACACAAAAAGTGTTGGAATAATAATGGCCAAAAGCAAAGTGAAAATGATGGAGCGTTTGACTTTTTTCATAGTTTTTTTTCCTCTTTCTTAGGTTTTGAAAAATATATATAATTTATACCTGGTTTATTAATTACTTGACGAAATTTGGCTTTGCCATTAAAATTAATAATAAGATGAAAAAGCAAAAGAAGATATTTATTGGATGTTTTATTGTTATAGCTGTTCTTGCGATAGTTATAACACTTGCTTTTTCACTTTCGAGTGGTAAAAATCAAATAACCATATCACTCTATAATCCAATAAAAAACGAAACAACGCTGATAAAACAAAAAAATTCGGCGGTGCTAAAAAAGGCAAGGCACCCAAATATCTCGGGCTATGAGTTTATCGGCTGGTTTTTCGATAACGAGTTTAAAAACAGGGCGGATGAAAACCAAATTTTTTCGTCTAATATTGGCTTAATTGCTGGGTATAGCAAGATTTTAACCAAGGATTCAAGCAACTTTGAAGTTCCAAATAATAAACTTTTAACAATTTCAACAAGCAATGGGCAAAAGATAACTCAGCACGAGATAAAAAAACTTGCCTCTTTTGTTTCCTATCTTGATCTTAGCAATGCCGAGATTGAAAATAATGAAATTGGAAGCGACACTTTTAGCTTTTCTAACATTTCAACATTAATATTGCCAAAGACACTCAAAACCATCGATGAGCGTGCATTTTTTAATGCCACTGAACTTGAAAATATCGAGTTTAATAATGAGCTTGTTTCAATAAATGAAAGGGCTTTTGCAAACTGCTCAAATCTTGAAAATGTTGTTTTGCCAGAAAGTTTGGTTCGTCTTGGTGATGACGTTTTCCAAAACTGCAATATTGAACTAAAAATTGGCTCAAACCTCAAAAATTTTAATGCAAAGAGCCTGCAATATGCAAAAATTTCAAATCTTGAATTATCTCTTCAAAACCCAAACTTTATTGAAACTGACGGCTGCATTTTCACGCGCGACATGAAACATCTTGTTTATGCCGTTAATGATAATGATATAGAAATCAATGCAGCGATCATTGATGACTATGCGCTTTTTGAAAGTGACGCAAAAAGTGTAACAATAAAAGGCGCTCAAAGAATAGGAAAATACGCGTTTTCGGGCATGAAAAATCTGGAAGCTGTGAAAATTGAAAACTCCACCTCGTATGAAATTGACGAGTTTGCATTCTACGATTGTCCTAAACTCAAAACTATTGAACTTGGCTGTGGGCTTGGTGAAGTGAAAAATAGTGCTTTTGAAAATTGCCTGAGTCTCAAACAAGTGACTTTCATAAATTCGTTAAATGAAGATGTTAAAAAGCTCACAACAATTGGAGAGAAGGCTTTCGATGGCTGCAAAAATTTGCAAGAAATAAACCTGCCAGAGAGCGTTACTCAGCTTGGCAAAAACGCATTTGCAAACTGCGATAAACTGAAAAAAGTGACACTTTCACCTCAAATTATTGAAATTAAAGAGGAAACTTTCAAAAATTGCTATGACCTTGAAAATATTCTGTTGGCAGAAAATGTCTCTGCCATTGATAACTATGCATTTCTAAATTGCATAAGCCTTCAAAATATTTCGTGCTTTGAAAACATTTCGGTGCTAGGTGTTGGGGCTTTCAAGGATTGCGAAAAGTTGCAAAGCGTGGAACTGAACAAAGTGAAAATCATCTCTCCTGAGGCATTTATGAATTGCAAAAATCTTGTCTCTGCAAACTTTGAACTTGCGGAAAGTTTTTTGCAAAATGCTTTCTTTGGCTGCAAAAACATGAGAACTTTCACCTTCTATGAAAATGTGTCTAGCATTGATTTTAGTGCTTTTGATAACGCCGGGCTTGAAAGTGTTTCAAGTTTTTCAAACGCGTTTTATAGTGAAAACGGAGTTTTATATAACAATGAAAAAACTGCAATATTGTTGTATCCTTTGCTAAAAAAAGATAGAATTTTTACAATTAAAGCAAATATTTTGCAAATTTTTTCTCAAACATTTTTTGAAAATACAAGCATTGAAAAGTTTGTTGTTGAGGAAGAAAACACAGCTTTTGCTTGCGACGACAATGGAGTTTTACTAAGCTACAATAAAGAGAAAATTATAAGATACCCAAACATCATAGATTCAACATATTATGTTAATGACAATGTCAAAATTCTTGGGAAAAAGGCTTTTGCAAATAATGAGCATTTGAAGACCTTGAAAATTCCAGCAGGGGTTGAAGAAATTGAAGTTTCATGTTTTGAAAACACATTACTTTTCAGCCTGGAAATCCCATTTGTTGGAAAGTCGAGAGATAAAGAAAAATTCATTGGCTATGCGTTCGGCGCTAGCGAATATATTGCGAATGAAAATTTTGTTCCATCCTCGCTTGAAAATGTTGTTGTCACTGATGACAGCTATATTGCGCCATACTCATTCTTTGGAGCAAAGAACCTCACTCAAATTGAAATAACGGCGAAGAATTATGTTGTAAATGAGTATGCGTTCTTCTCAACAGAAAGCCTCTCAATTCTCAAAATTAACGGGGCAATACCTGAGATGAAGGAGTTTTCACTTGCAAACATAAAGCAAGAAAACCTTCAAATAACCTTTCACTTCAACGATGAACTTGAACTTGACGACAATTGTATAAGCGGTCTGCCAAGTTCAACAAAGGTGTTGGTGAAAGGGCAGATAAAATACGAGCAGATTATGACTTTGAAGAGCAAATTCCAGCAAATCTATGCGCCTTCCTACTATTGGCCATGGGAATTTTCAAGATATTAATTTTGCACAAGCACGCGAAAAATGCTTTGATAAAGCAAAATTTTGTGCTATGCTTTTTGTAAGGAGCAGACAAAATGTTTATAAGAGTTCCAAATGAGGTTGTGAAGCTGGCAGAAATTTTTCAAAAGAAGGGTGAAAAACTCTATCTTGTTGGCGGCTACATTCGCAATCAGCTGCTTGGCATAAAGGATGACGAAAACATTGATATTGATGTTTGCTCGTCTTGCTTGCCTGAAAAAGTCTTGAAAATTCTGGAAAACTCGCCGTTTGAGGCAAACTATATGAGCAAGGAAATGGGCGTTGTTGAAATCAAAAACACTCTTCGCGTTGAGCACGCAACATTCAGGAAGGAAACCTATGAAAAAAGCGGCGCGCACACGCCAACAAAGGTCGAGTTTATCAAAGACCTTGAAGAAGACGCACTTCGCCGCGACTTTCGCTGCAATGCCATATATTATGATATAATCGGCGATGAAATCGTTGACCCGCTCGACGGCGTTGGTGACACTGCAAAGCGCATTATTCGAACAACATTGAAGCCTGACGAGGTGTTCAAATCAGACGGTGAGCGCGTTTTGAGAATGGTGAGGTTTGCAGCAACTCTTGGCTTCAAGATTGACGACAAGACCTTTGAATCCGCAAAAAGGCACGCAAGCCGACTTGCAGATATCTCCATGTCGCGCAAAAGGGAAGAATTTAGCCGAATTGTTCTTGCCGACACGGAATACCCATTTTTGCCTGACAAAAAGTATGCGCACGCGCGCGGACTCAATATGCTTGCTGAGCTCGACGCCATAAAATACATCATGCCTGTGCTCGACGAAATTCGACTTTCTGGGCTCATTGAAGACAGAAAAAAGCCACTTTTCGAGCATATTATGAACGTTTTTGCGTTTTCTGCGCCAGAAGTGAGGCTTTCGGCACTCCTTCATGATGTTGGAAAAGCAAGAGCATATGCGGCGTATGGAAACTTCAATGGCGAAGAAGAATATGCGCCTGTTATCATTGAAAAAACGCTTGGAAATGAAGGACTCGGCTATTCAAAAAAAATAGTTGAAAGGGTAAAAAGAGTCGTTTTGGGTAACAATTTTAACAAAAGAGGGTTCGAAAATGCGAAAAACATCAGGCATTTCATTGTTGACAATTTCGACTGCATTGAACTCATTATAAAACTCAAAAACGCAATCGCGCAGGACAAGAGCAACAACACTCGCCGCTCAAAATCTGCTGAGCAAATAAATAAAATATATATTAAGATGCAAAATAACAATGCACCAATAACTCTTGATAAGCTTGCAATCAAAGGCGATGTTTTGATAAAGAGCTTCCCTGAACTCAAAGTCAACAGAACAAGCGAACTTTTGAAAGCACTGCAATATAAATGCGTTGACGTTCCAACGCTCAACACTGAAAAGTGTTTGCTGGAACTGGCTGAAAAGATGATACACAAGAAAAATAGTATTTTCGTGAGGTGATAAAATGGTAGCATTGATGATAATTCTTTGTGCTGTTTCGCTAACTGCATCAATATTTTTGATTGCAAGATTCGGCATCAAAAAGAAAGAAAACGACGAGTTTGTGAGCGCAGATTTGAAAGAAGAGGCAGACTCGCAAGAGAAATAGATTCGACAATATTTAATAAAATAAAGCAAAATATAACATAATAGTAGTATGAAAAAGATAAGTTGTTTCATACTATTTTTTTTGTTTGCCGCCCTAATGGTCGTGGTTTTGAATTTTGAAAACCATGTTTTGGCAGTTGCCAGCACCCCGCAGTTTACGATTGAGTGCGAAGGAAATATTATAGAAGTTCAAAAAGCAAAAACAAAACTTAGTGGTGTGCGCGAGAAGGTGACTGAACTCGATTTTGAAGATAAGGTCAAGGTTCTTGGCTTTGCCTATGAAGTTACGCATAGTGAAGAGAAAGCAATAGAATATGTTTTTCCTGAGATTGTTGAAGCGGTGAATGAGCTTGAAAAAAAGGTGAGAGTTTTGCCCGTTTCAGCAACGCTCAAAACACACGAAAATAGTGGTGATATTTTCGTTGAAAAATCAAAAACGGGAATTGAGTTGGAAAAAACGGGTCTTTTTTTAGACATATTTTACAAATTAAATAATTTTTTTGAGGGTGAACACTTCAAAGCCGAAACAAAAGTCGTTGAGCCCAGCGCGGATGAAAGCGCCATGAAGAGAGCAACCTTTCTTCGAGGTGAGTTCAAAACAAGCTTTGCTTCAAGCAAGAGTGAAAGAAAAAACAACATTCGTTTGGCGCTTGCGAGCCTGGACGGAAAGGTGGTTTTGCCCGGGGAAGAGTTGAGTTTCAATAAAGCAACGGGCGAGAGGGGTGAAAGCGCAGGCTACCAAAAGGCGAAAATTATCAAAAACGGCACGTTCGTCTATGAGTTCGGCGGTGGAGTGTGCCAAGCAAGCACAACGCTATATAACGCCGCGCTTGTTGCGGGTCTCGACATTGTTGAGGTGCATCCCCACAGCCTGCCGGTTTCCTATGTTGAGCCGTGCTTTGACGCAATGGTGAACAGCGGGTCAAGCGACCTTGCTATAAAAAACAACACTTCCCGCCCGATAATGATTGCAACCAAAGTGACTGAAAACGACTGCACCGTTAGAATCTATGGGGAGAAGAAAGACTTTGAGGTTGTGCGGCTGAGCGAAAAAACAGAAGAGCTTTGCGAGTTCGTGGAAGAAAAAACCACCGACTATGAGGCCTTTGGATTTGCTTCGGCACCGAAGAAAGGTGAGGAAAAGATTGTCAGCTTTTTCAAACCCGGCATAAAAGCAAAGGGCTCGCTCGCCTACTACAAAAACGGCGTGCTCTATAAAACCAAAGTCATCCGCGAAAACACCTATAAGCCAACCAAACAGATTGTGCTTGTTGCGGAAGAAAAGTAGCATTGGTTTTTGGCGTGGTTAAAGTGAACCTAAAACACCTCTAAAATGGTATGACGAAAAACACAAAAACTGGCGGCAGAATATTTAGGCAAAAAACATCGCTTTTGCTGTGACGCGCTGAGGCAGAATTTATTAATAAAATATATAAAAATCGGGTGGAAAAATTACTTGTTTTTTCACCTGATTTTATGTTAGAAAAAACGATAAAAATTGAATTTTTTGAGCCCAATTAATTGGGCTCAAATTTTTTTATTTTTCTTGGAATTGAGGCCTATTTTGTTTGACTAAAAACGCGAAAAATGGTAGTATAGTAGCAAGTGGTGAAGGCCACGAAAAATATCAGGTTTTTTGAGAAAAAAGTTTTGCCAAAAACGGCACGCAATTTTCCTCAAAATGGGCACATGAAATTCGAAAAACAGCGTAAATTTCACAAAGTTTATGGTGTTTTTGCGATTTTCAGACCTTTTGTGTGCTTCGTTTATCGACAAGATGTACCAAATCTTGCAAAGCGAAGAGCAAATAAAAACAAAACCTGGTGAAAAAACTAAATCCAAAGGTGGAAATTATGAGCGAACTTAATCAAGAGCAAACCCAGGAACAAAATCAAGAAAAGAAAGGGATGAAGAAAGGTGCAAAGATAACTCTGCTTATTTTGAGCCTGCTCTTCTTCCTTGGCGCGATCATCACGCCTATTTTGATGTTCACGCTTCCTGGAAAAACAAATGTGCGGGAAACGCAAATTGGCGGATTCATTGTCAGGTATGACGCAGCCGCCAATGTGTATGACATCTTCCGCTATGTTGGCGACGACGTTGACGTTGTTGTTCCAGCGGAACTTGACGGCATCCCTGTTCGAGATATTTTGAGCGGGGCGTTTAGTGCAAGTTCTCGTGACGCGAACAGAAACATCAAAAGCGTCGAAATCGAAGATGGCATTCGAAATATTGGCGACGGAGCTTTCAAAGACTGCGAAAGTTTGGAAAAACTTGTCTTCCCACAATCAGTTGGTGAAGTTGGTGCAGGTGCGTTTGAAGGCTCAGGTGTTCAAGAACTTGTTGTTGAAGACGCCTCACGCCTTCGCTTCAAGTCGGGTGCTTTGGAAGGTGCCGAACACCTCAAAAAGTTGACGATCACCGGCGCTGGTGAAGACAACACGATCGGCAAGGACTCGCTTGGCGACCTTTCTGGTAACATCACTGACGTTGAAATTGGAAAAGACGTTAACATTGGTGACGGCGCGTTTGCCGGCGCATCAAACCTCACAACGCTCTATGTTTACAATTACAGTGCTCTTGAAGTTAACGAATCTGCATTCGTTGGCTCAAACATCAACACCTTGGTTATATATCATGCCGAAGACACTCTCACAAGCGACTTCATGCAAAAGTTCTTCGACGCAAAACTCAGCCGCCTTGCAAATGTTGTGCTCGATCCAGACATCAACAAAATTGGCGCTGAGGCATTCATTAGATTCCCAACCCTTATTAGTGTTACTGTTGGAAACGGAACAAAGATTGATATCTCATCATTCCCAGCAGCAGCAGACATGCAAAAAGATTTCAGAATTCACTTCTCGGGCGAGGGTGAGTTCTCACTTGAAATCACACACGACACAAGGAGACCTTCCTACGACACCATCACCAGTGCGTTTGCAAACCTCTTTGCCGACTTCAACAACATCACAAGCTTGAAGCTCGACGAGAACTTCAAAGCAATAAGCAACAACGCGTTTGCAAACTTCACATCTCTCAAACTTCTCGACTTTGGTGAGAGAAGCATGGTTGAAATCATTGCCGACAACGCCTTCGGTTCATATGATAGCGTTGAGGGCAGACTTGACGTTTTGGGCCCACGCGCCGACCACAACGCAAAGATGGATGCAACAATCGGCAGCGCAATCAACCCTGTTTATGCCGCATTCAACAAACAATATATTGATTATTATAAGAGAAATTCCTATAACGGAAGCAGCGAACTTGGATATTATAGAGTTTCTCTCGACTACACCCACAAGTTCAGCGACAGCGATGTTATACCTGGTGCAGCTGTTCCTGAGATTTTCCCACTCACACTCTATGTTGGCTATGAAGATGTTCTTCTCGACAAGCTCCCAATCGGTGGTACCGACGACACAAGGTGGTATGTTGAAGGCTACACCCTTGTTGGCTGGAAGCTCGCCGATGGTTCAAGCCTTTCAAACCAAACAATCGGCGACCTTGGTGAAGTTATCACTCTCTATGCTGTTTGGATCAGCGGAAACTACACAAGGTATAGAATTGAATACTATGTTCAAGACGTGTTCGACGAAGGCCTCTATGCAATCTATGGCAACCCATTTGTTGAAGGTGAGGGCGGACCTGTTTATAAGACCGGCACAACCGACACCATCATCGATGTTATCACCGACCCTGAGTATCAAAGCTATGTTGCAGAAATTGAAGGCTTCACATTTGATAGAAACAACAATCAAAATGTCACAAGAATTTCAATCAATGCGAACGGACAATCAGTTTTGAAACTCTACTACACAAGAAACAAATATAAACTCTACTTCGACTTCAACGACAAAGCTAGCGACGGCTTCACTCCTGTTGACGAGAGCAAACTTTCTCTTGGCGACATCAAGACCGACGGCAATGGCAGATATATTGAAATCAAATATAGAGCACCATACACCGATCTTCTTGACCTTTCAAACGCAAGACCTGGTTATAGGTTCGATGGCTGGTCGTTCGACCCTGAGAACCGTGACCCAGCAAGAGTTGTAAACCCAACAACAACTCACGATTTTGCATCAGACAAAACTCTCTATGCAACCTTCACGGCTCAAACCACGACCTATAAAATTGAGCACTATCTCGAAAACATCGCGGATGAGGGCTACACTCATGAGCCAAGGCTGGACAGCACCGTTCAAATTGCAACCGACGCAATGGTGAACCAAGAGGCTGACCATATCAACGGCTTCATCTTTGATACCGATAACGAACTCAACAATAATGGTGTGAGAGCGCATGGCTTCTTTGAAGGTGAAGAAGGGCAGACTATTATCAAATTATATTATAATAGAGAGCGCTACACCCTCGTGTTCGATGTGAACAAGGGCACAGGCTCAACCGAAATCAACGTTCAAGAAGGTTCAAGCCTTCGCCATGAGGACGTTAAGTTTGGCGACAAGTATTCAAACTTCTTCCCAACACTCACTCGCGATGGCTACACCTTTGACTCATTCAACACTCTTGCTGACGGAAGGGGCACAAAAATCACCAACGCTACTCTTGTTAATGAAGAAGCAATCGTTGGTAAAACTCAAACTCTCTATGCGATTTGGAAGGCGAACACCTACACCGTTGTTTACCACGCAAACAACAGCTCGCTCGAAGAATTGACTGAAAGCGAAACAAAGACCTTTGATGTTTCGTTCAACCTCAAAATGAAGCCAGCAAACTTCGTTTATGCAGGTCACACATTCAAATATTGGTGCTTGAACCCAAGCGACGACGCGGGCTACGCTCACTATGACCAAAATCAAGAGGTAAGCAACCTTTCAACTGAGGCAAACGGCACTGTTGACCTCTATGCAATCTGGACTGCTAACAATTATTATATTGTTTATCATGGCGGCGACCAAGGCGCATATGCTGAGCCTGAAATGGAAAGAACAACTGCAACATTTGGCGAGAGCTTCACATTGCGTGAGAACACCTTTGTGTTTGCGGGTCACAAGTTCCTTGGTTGGAACAAAAACGAATCTCAAGCAAAAGAGGGCAGAGTTGAATATACTGATGGCGCAACAATTGAAGCAAACCTTTGCGAAGATTCTGGCGGCATTGTTAACCTCTATGCTGTTTGGGAAGTGTTCAAGTTCACTCTCACCTATGATAAGAACGGCGGCAACATCAAGGGAGGCGCTGCAACCACACAAGAAGTGAACTACACCGACACCATCAACCTTGCAAATGGTGACGAGCTCTTCGAACGCCCAGGCTACACTTTCGACGGCTGGTCAAGAAACAAAGCCAGCAAGCAATATAGCAGCAATGCAAGCATCAAGATTTCTGAAATTGCAGGCAACACTCAAAATGGTGAGGCCATCACTTTCTATGCAATTTGGAAAACAATTTCATATAAATTCACAATCCACAGCGGCCTTGAACAAGACAAAACAGCTGAAAGACACTTCACTGTTGAAGACTCAATTGACAGGGAGAGCCTTGAAGCCGAGTTTGGCAACACTGGCTACTCAATCATCGGCTTTGCAACAAGCAAGGGCGGGGAGAACGTTCCAGGGCTTGAAGCAAACATCAGTCAATGGATTTTGAGCCAAGAAACAACCGAATTTGAGATTTGGGCACTTTGGACAGCAAATGTTGCAACCAACTATAACATCCAAATCTTCTTTGAGGAAGTTATTGAGAGCGGAAGGACTCAAACAAGATACCCACAAGCTCCAAACATCACCGACACAGAAACGGGCATGACTGGCAAATATGCAACACTCTCCGACGAAGCTGCAAGAGCAAAATATGCTTCTCAATATGCAAGCTTGTTCGTTGGTCATGTTCTCGACGAGGAAAAGAGCGAAACAAACAAGCAAATTGAAGGCAATGGGCAAACAACCCTCAAACTCTACTATAAACTTGCAACATATAATGTTAAGCTCAAAGAAAACAAAGCAGAACTTTCAACTGGTGCTATCACCGGCTTTGTTAACGACCAAGAAGTTCAAGTAACATATAAGCTCCCATATGGCAGTTTGCCAGAAACAGGGGATGTTAGCCGCCAAGGCTACACCTTCAAGGGCTGGTCAAAGACTGCAAATGGCGACGAAATGGTTACTAACACAACAATCTATGAAACTGATAGCGACAGCGAACTTTTCGCAATCTGGGAAAAGAAGTCAATCGAATATTCAGTTGAATACTACAAGAAGAGCCTTGCCGGCGAATACGAGAAAGACATGGTGGAGAGCTACACAGCAAGTGCGCTTGTTGATACTCTTGTCACCGCGCAAAGCAAGACTTTCGACGGCTTCACACTAAATGAAGAAGCCGAGGGCACACTCACATCGTCGAACAACAACGCCGAGGGTGTTACTCTCAAACTCTTCTATGACAGGCAAAACATCACTCTTGAATTTGTCTATGACGACGAGAGTGGTGAAGAACAAGTTGCAGGGCAATCAACAAAGCCATTTGGAACAAAAGAGAGCGTTGAATCTCTTGATATTCCAACCCCTAAAAAAGACGGCTACACCTTCGAATATTGGGTTGACGGCAACGGCGAGCAAATCAGCGAAGTTGAGTTCAAGACCAACGCCGAGAAGCCAAAAGCTCAATTTAGAGAGAACGCCTACACCATTGAAATTGAAGAAAATGGTGGAACTCTCGCAATCAATAATAAGGTGAGGATGACCGCGCTATATGTTTGGGAAGGCAACAGAATTGTTGTGAAATATACCGAGACCCTCGACCTTTCTGAAATTGCAAACAAACTTACAAGAACGGGCTACACCCTTCTTGGATTTGACTATACACAAAAACTTGACGACCCAACCTATTCAGTTGAGGCCGACATTTCAAGCTTGCAAGTGGAAGATGTTGTTAAGGCTGCGCCAAACGCAGAGTCTCCATATCCTGAAACAACAATCAACCTCTATGCAATTTGGCAAATAAATTCCTACACAATCACTTATAGATATGGCAGCGAAGGCGATGTTGTGGATGGACCTTTTGTGTATGACACACTCCATGAACTTAAAGGAACCGACACATTCACTCGCACAGGCTATTCATATACCCACTGGAAAGAAGTTGGCGGGGAAGAAGGCCGCTATGAAGCAAGCACATCAATCAAGATTCCTGCTCACAACATGATTTTGACCCCTGACTGGATTGCAGCAAAGTTTGATGTTAAGTATGACGCGAACGCAAAAACATACCACAAAGATAGTTCGCCAATCACCTCACGCGTTGAGGGTGCAACTCAAAACACAACCTTGACCTATGACGGAAGCGGCACAATCAAGCAAAACGGCTATATCCTCAAAGGCTACACTTTCCAACATTGGAACTCAAAGGCTGACGACAAGGGCACAATCTACACCGAGAATCAACCTCTTGAAAGCGGCGCTATCAATCAATTGTTTAACGATGCTGAGGCAGGTGTTGTAACTCTCTATGCAATTTGGCAGAGAAACACCTATGACCTTGTTATCGACGCAACAAGCAACACAAGCGCAAAACCATCAACCGCAACAAAGAAACTCACCTATGACGAAGAGTTCCTTTTGACCGACTCAATCCCTGAGCTTGCAATAACAGCAAAGGGCTATAAGCTCAAAGGCTACAACACCAACAAAGAGCAAGCAATTGCTGGAAATGTTGAGGACGGCTATTCAGCTGAAAACCTCAAAGTTGGCGTAAGAATCTTCAACCCAACACTCAATGAGCAAAATCAATTTGTTCTCTATGCTGTTTGGGAAGAATCGGGCGATGTTGAATACTATATTGAGCACATCAAGGAAGACCTCACTGGTGGCTTCACAATCATTGATAAAGAAACAGCCTATGGCTTTGTTAATGCAAAAGGAGAGGCAACACCAAGGTCGTATCCTGGCTTCACCTATGCAAAGGGTCATGAGGGCGAAAAACCCGATGGCCAAATCGTTGCAGAAGGCGAGCCACTTACCCTCAAACTCTTCTACACAAGAAATACCTACACCGTTCACTTCGACCTCAACGATTCGGGCAAGAGTGGAACAGTTAGCGGCGCATATAACGACATTCTTGAAGTGAAGTTTGAGCAAGTTATCAACGATAAGAGCGCGATCCCACAAATAACCAAGAAAGGCTATAACTTCCTTGGCTGGTTCACCGAAAGAACTAATGGCGACGAGCTCGAAGCAGAAACAACCTACACTTGGGCAGACGAATCCACAAAAACATTCTATGCTCACTGGGAAGCAACAACCGCCAATTATAGAGTTGAGCACTATTTGCAACAGCTCGATGGCGAATATCCAGCAAGTGTGAGCGATCCACAATATTATGACATCAAGAGTGACACAACCGACACTTCGATTACTCTTGGCTCAATTCAAAAAGAATTCGACGGCTTTGAATATAACCATTCAATCCCACCAGAGCTTGGCAACATTGATGGCGACGGCAACAAAACAATCAAACTCTACTATCAAAGAAAGACCTATTCTCTTGAAATCCAGCTTGAAGCAGGCATCAAGGGTGTGACCGCCACAATCAATCCAGAAGCTGCAAGCTCAAGCAAACTCGTTTATGAAGGGGTCAAGTTTGACGCAAGCGTAACTCTTGAAGCTGAGCTTGCTTCAAAGGGCTACACCTTCGACGGCTTCTATGAGCAAGGTCAAGACAACAAGTTCATGGAAGGCTCAACCTTCAAAATGCCAAACCGCAACCTCACACTCGTTGCAAAGGCAATTGAGAAGACCTATAACATCACCTTCGACGGCAACGGCGCAGACGCTGGCAGCGAAACTGTTTCGTTCACCAAGAAATACACCGAGAGCCTCACAACTCCATCAGCTGCTGCGTTCACCAAGACCGGCTATACTCTTGTTGGCTGGGCACTTGACACAGCTGCATCAAGAGCACAATGGGGCGTTAGTGCTGAAACAAGCGTGAAGGCAATTGTTGATGCAAAGAACACCGACCTCACCGACATCACGGTTTATGCTGTGTTCAGCCCAATCACATTCACCATTATCTATAATAATAATGGCGGCAGCGGCGACATGGCAAGAAGCGTGTTCACCTATGACCAAGACGCGTTCCTTTCTGAGTGCACCTTCACCAAGACCGGCTACACATTTGAATACTGGACAGCAGGCGCCGAGGAGAGCGACAAGCTCTATGACGACCGCGAAAACATCAAAAATAAATATGACACAAAGCAAGAAATAACAATCTATGCTCACTGGAAAGCAAAAGACTATGTTGTAACCTTCGATTCCAACTATCAAGGCGGAACACAGGAAACAACAAAGCACTTCACATTTGATAGCAAGTCAAATCAAATGGCAAGCGCGCTTTCACGCACTGGCTATAACTTCAAAGGTTGGGCACTAAATCAATATGCAACGTCGGCCGACTTTGCGGCAGATGAAGTGCTTGAAGACAACACAATCTCTCCAAACGGCGACGCTGTTAGAGTCTATGCTGTTTGGGAAGCACACACAACAATTGTTACGTTTGAAGGCAACGGGGCAGAAGAGGGCAACATGCTCCCTCAAACTTTGACCTATGGCAAAACAAACGCCCTCAAACAAAAAGAATTTATCCGCGCGGGCTACAAGTTCATCGGTTGGACCGAGGATCAAGAGAAAGCTTCTCGCGGAGAGTTTGACTATGCCGACATGGCAAACGTTAACAACAAGCTCTATCGTGCAAACGAAGAGGGCACCAACGGTGAGCCTGTAACACTCTATGCTGTTTGGGAAGCTTTGGACGGCATCACTTATAAGGTTGAGCACTGGTTCGAAGTTCTCAACGAGGACGAGCCAGATGCAGCCATCAGCTTTGCTAAACTTCCAACCCAGGCCGACGACGAACTCACCGGCAAAACTGGCGAAATGGCAACCGCAAGCCATAGGACCGTAAAGGGCTTCCGCTATGAAGCCAACTACTCAAATGGCGACTATGTTGCCAAAGAGAGCGGCGAAATCCTTGGAAACGGCACCCTCGTTTTGAAGGTTTACTATTTGAGAGAAACCTACACTATCACCTTCGATAGCAACGTTAAGGGCGACCTCACCGGTTCAATTGGTGAGCTTCCAGGAAGCGT
Organism: uncultured Clostridia bacterium; assembly: GCA_947625955.1. Lineage (GTDB taxonomy): Bacteria > Bacillota > Clostridia > Christensenellales > UBA1242 > UMGS2069. The sequence goes on from CANQQH010000001.1 coordinate 28,179, forward strand.
TGAACTCAAATTCGAGGAAAGCTATAAGAAAGTCTTGGCAGCCGTAATGACCCGCGAGGGCTATGAGAATGCCAAGTGGTATCTTGATGCCGACCTTGAAAGCGAAATTTTCGCAGAAACCAAGTATGACCCAGACAATGGCACAACCGTTTATGCAAAATGGGAAGCACAAGATGTTAACTATACAATAGTTTATAAAGTTGAGCAGCTCAATGGCACTTTCGAGGAAAGTGAAGTTCCTGCTAGCGATAAAGCAGACTCAAAACCTGTTGTTGTTCCAAGCAAAGACCTTGGCGACGTTGCTGGCAACTATAACGTTCCAGGAAGCAAGAGCCAAGTTATCCGCGCCGACGGAAAAACTAGAATTGAGTTTGAATACACTCTCAAAACAATCAAGCTCACTCTCACAAAAACAACGGGCGTTGAGACTTTCACAGCCTCAGCAGAAGAATATGAACTCGCTTTGACTGGCGACTACTATATGGTGAAGATTGGTGCAACCGTCACAATCGTTGCAACCGCATCAAACGGCTACCATATCACTGGCTACACAAAGGCCGGCGAACCATATAGCACGCTCACATTCACCATGGGCTCAGAGGAACTCACAATCGTTGCAACTGCCGAAGAATATGAATACACAATCGTGTATCATGCTGGCAAGGGCACAGAGAGTTCGTCAATTGCAAACGGAACCGTTAAATACACAAAACAACTTGAACTCAGCAATGGCACTGGCTATACATATGAAGGTCACCTCTTCGGCGGCTGGTCGCTCACTGAGGAAGACCAAAGCGTTGACTTCATGGGCGGAACTTCCTATGCTGGTTCTGCACTCATCAAAAAGGCTATTGAGAAGAGCACTAACACTGGCTACGACGACACCACCATCGACCTCTATGCAGTTTGGGGCGCAGATTCATATAGAGTAACCTACAAGAACACCGGCGACGACGGAAAGAGCGATATCACCAACAGCTATCAATTTGGTTCGCGTCAATCCGCACTTGGTGCAAACACCTTCTCAAAGAAAGGTTATCACTTTGAAGAGTGGAAAGATTCAAACGGCGAAACAAGATATCCTGTTGACCAAGAGTTCACCATTCCTGCAAAGAACCTAACTCTTGAACCTGTTTGGATTGCAAACACCTACTATGTTCACTTTGAGCCGGGTGCCGGCGTTACTGGTGGACCAATGTCTGACCAAGAGTTCACCTATGGCGTTTCAAAGAACCTTTCATGGAACACCTATTCAAAGAAGGGCTACACCTTTGGCGGTTGGGAATATAACGGGCAAACCTTTGCAGATAATGATTCTGTTCGTGACCTCACCGACAAAAACGGCGAGACAATAACCCTCAACGCAAAGTGGAACCCTGCAACCTCGTCCTACAAGATCTACCACGTTGTTGAAAACAAGAAAACAACCGTTCCTGGTCATGGATTCATGCCAGAGGGTGACTACTATATCTATCAAGAAGAACCACTCACTGGAACAACCGACAGTATTGTTGACGCAACCGTAACTTCGGCAGTCTATGGCAAAATCGCTGGCTTCACATACAGTGAGGAGCTCACTTCAGCCCTTGGTAAGAAGAGCGGTCAAATCACTTCTGACGATAGCTTGGAGCTCATCCTCTACTACACAAGAGACCAAATCACAATCACTCTCAAACCTGATGCCGACAGCGGCGTTAGCGGCGACCAAGTTGAGCTTCAATTCTACTTTGAGGAGAGCGTTGTTCTTCCATATGCAGGATTCAGCAAGACTGGTCACAAGTTCGACCATTGGAAAGAAGAATCGAGCGAAACCACCTATCAAAAGGACGCTCAATTCAATGTTCCTGCCGAAGATATCACTCTTGTTGCTATCTTCGTTCCTGAGCAATATGAAGTAACATTCGAGAACCACGACGAAACTGGCTCATCAAGGAAAGAAACTGTCACCTATGGAACAGACATGCAGCAGCTCAACTCGCTCAACATTCCAAAGCGCACTGGCTATAAGTTCCTTGGCTACTTCGACCAAGAACAAGACGGCACAAAATACTTTGATGCCGATGGCTCAGTTGCTCTTGACGGCGGCAAGTGGGTAATTCTTGGCGAGACTACTCTCCATGCTCAATGGGAAGCAATTGAGTATATCATCTACTTTGATATCACCTCAGGCGCAACACCTGGAACAAAGCAAATAAATGCAAAATACATGGAAGACCTTCAAGACCTTGAAGCAGTTCCAACCAGAACTGGCTATGACTTTGCAGGCTGGTTCTATCAAGGAACAAAATACTTCGATGGCGAAGGCAAGGCCGTTGAGAAAGACGTTAACGGCAAGAAGTGGGACGTTGCTCTCAGCGTTCACATGCAAGCTCAGTGGACCGCTCATGAATATGACGTTCACTACGACAGAAATGGCGGGCTTGGCGGCACCGACATGGCAGACTCTCACCATGTTTATGGAACAAAGAGCAAACTTAGCGACTGCACCTACACCAAGGAAGGCTACACATTTGGTGGTTGGGCACTCACTCAAGAACTTGCAAATCAAAAGCAAAAAGCATTTGATGATGGGGCAGAAGTTGAAACCCTTGTTAGCGAGAATGGCGGAAGTCAAACTCTCTATGCAATCTGGAATGCAAACAAATATAACGTCACTCTTGATAACCAAAGCGCAACAGTTTTGGGCCAAACCTCAATTGAAGTGACCTTTGGCGAAAAGAGCGCGAAGATAACTCGCCTTCCATCCAAGACGGGCTACACTCTTCTTGGCTACTTCACAACCCCTGAGGTTGGTGACCAAGATAGTGCTGTTCAATACTTCGATGGCACTGGCGCGCAAATCAAAGAATGGGATAAAGTTGTTGGAGCAGAAGGCTTCACACTCTATGCTCATTTTGCCGCAGCAAATGTTAACTACACCATTAAGTACTACACCCAAGACAAAGACGGCAGCGGCTGGACATATATGGCTGGTCAGGACGAGACCAAGCAAGCATCCGCCGACACAACCATCACCGTTGAACTTGACAGCAACAAGTTCACAGGCTTCTCAGCTCCAACCGAGAGCCTCACTCTTGAAGTGAAGGCCGATGGCTCAGCTGAGTTTGAAGCACGCTACACAAGAAACAAATACACCTTGACCATTTCAAGAGAGAACGGCAAGGGCGTTAACAATGTTGTTTCATCAAAGGGCAGCAAGCAATCTGGAACTGCTGGTGGAACCGACAGCATTGTTTATGAAATCTTCTATGATGTTGAATTTACATTGACGGCCTCAATGAAGACCGGCCACACCTTCCTTGGCTTCTATCAAGGCGAGGGCAAGGTTAGCACAGATAGCCAGCTCACCTACACGGCAACAATGGGCACCGAGGCAATCAACATTGAAGCTCGTTCAAGAATCAACACCTACACTCTCAAAGTCTATGAGCACAAAGACAGCGAGAAGTTCGTTACAAAGACTCTCAACTATGATGAGGAGTACGCTTTGTCGAACGAAGCAGGCTCGGATATCCGCGTTGAACGCGCTGGCTACACCTTCAAGGGTTGGTCAACAACCAAGACTGGCGTTGCAACCTACACCGAGGGCAACACCGTTTCAATGCTCACCGCACAAGATGGCGGCACCTATGAACTCTGGGCAGTTTGGGAAGTTGGAACCTCAACCTACACTGTTCACCACATCTATGAAGGCTTGACCGACGACGACTACACCGGCTCAGGCAGCGAAGAAGAAGGCGAAAGCTTCACTATCACAACAAGCGATAGCGCAACAACCGACAAAGAGGTAACCGCTTCTCAAAACAAGAAGACCGGTTTCACCTATAATGCTGAAAAAACAACGGCAGACGGAAAGGAAAAAGGCACTGTCACTGGTGACGGCAAACTTGAACTCACGCTCTACTATTCGCGTGATAAGTATTCTGTTTCCTTCGATAAGAACACAGTTGGCACAACTGGCGACATCACCAACGACAAAGAGCTTCCATCACTTGAAGGTGTCAAGTTCGGCTCAAAGATTGGCGACAGACTCCCAGAAGCTCTTGAAAGAAATGGTTATGACTTCGCTGGTTGGTATGTTGAGCCAGGCAACTATTTGACCCCAGACTCAACAATGGATTGGGGTTCAGACACCGTTATCCATGCTGGCTGGACTGCTAAACAAAACACCAAGTATGCAATTGAATACTATATTGAAAGCGAGGGCGGGGAAGACGACGGCTTCACATTCCATTCAAAGGATGAGAACCTTGAAGGCACAACCGACCAAGTTGCACCAGTTGTTCAAAAGGAAATCAAGGGCTATCACTATGATAGTGCAAATGAAAAGAATAAAGACAACGCCACAACAAAGGTCAATGGTAACGGCACAACAACTCTCAAAGTTTACTACGTGAAGAACGGCGGCATCAAAGTTGAGGTTAACGACCAAGAACTTGATGGCGAATATAAGACTGGCGATGAAGTAAAGATTCCAGCTGGAACTGTTACCCCTGAAACCGGCAAGCACGTTTCGGGCTATGAATCTTCAACTCACCCTGATGTTCAGTTCGAAATCGACCCTGAAACTGGCGACGCAACATTCAAACTTCCAGAACTTGGTGAGGGCGAAACATTCGAGGTCGCTCCTAAGTTCGAAGACAACAAATATTTCGTGAAATTCAATGGCAACGGCGCAAGCAATCTTGAAGCAATGCCAAACCAAGAGTTCACCTATGGAACAGAGGACAAACTCAATGCTAACCTCTTTGTTCGCGACGGCTATGACTTCGGCGGCTGGGCAGAAAGCGCTGAAAAAGCTGCCAGCGGCGAAGTGAAGTATCAAAACGAAAACGAGCACATCCTCAACCTCAGCGAAACACACAACGCTGTTGTTGAAATCTTCGCAATTTGGACAGCAAGACAGTTCACTGTTCACTTCCATGCAAACGGCGGAAGCGAAACAATGGATGACGAAACCTACACATTCATGAGCGAGAGCGAAACACTCAAAACAAATGAATTCACGCTCGTTGGTCATCACTTCATGGGTTGGTCAGTTGATGCAGATGCAGCTTCAGTAACCTATGAAGACAATGCAAAGATCAACCTCATCACAAACTATAAAGCAGAGCTTGACCTCTATGCTGTTTGGGAAGCAAACAAAGTAAATGTTAAGTATGATGCAAACGAAGGAAGTGGCTCGGTTGAGGGCAGTGAACACACCTATGGTGAATCAAGCACTCTTAACGATGCCGGAACTCTTTCACGCCCAGGCTACACCTTTGAGGGTTGGAACAGCGACCAAGAAGCTGCAAAGCGCGGCGAAGTTGAATTTGGAAATGGTGAAACAATCACCGATCAATTCAAGAATGATGATGGTGATGAAGTAACACTCTATGCTGTTTGGAAAGCAAGAAATGACACTAAGTTCACAATTGAATACTATCTTGAAGACCTCGATGCAACAAACGAGCTTGCTGGAACATATTCAAAGGTGGCTTCGCTCACCGAAGAGCTTGAGGGAACAACCGACACAACCTATAACGTTCTCACAGCACCAACTTCGAAGTATTTCCAAGATGGCGTGAAGAAAGAGGGCGTTCTCCCTGGCTATAAGTTCACAAGTGTTGATGGTCAAGAGAAGCTCTCAGGCGTTATCTCAGCAACTGAGAAACTCGTTTTGAAAGTTTACTTCACTCGCGACACCGTTTCATTGAAGTTCGCAGCCGACAGCGAGAATGAAGAAAATGCTGGCAAGCACCCAGAACAAAGCGTTCTCTTTGGCGCAAAGGTAGATTTGCCAACAAATGAGTTTGTCAAAGACGGCTACACCTTTGCTGGTTGGAGCGACGGAAAGCAAACTCATCAACCACAAACCAAGTTTGAAGTTCCTGGCGAGGGTCAAACCTTGACCGCCACCTGGACTGAAAACTCCTACACAATTGCCTATGAGAAAGGAAATGGTGATTCTGGCGAAGAGACCTCTCAAACCGTTCACTATGAAGACGGCAGCGTTGCTCTCTCTGACGGCTCACACATGACCAAGCTCGGCTACCACTTCGTTGGCTGGACAATCCAAGGCACTGAAAATGTTGTTAGCGGAACAATCAGCGTGAAAGAGCTGCTTCAAAAGAGCACAATTTCTTCACCATATGCAAACAACTCTGAAATCACTCTTGTTGCGAAGTTCGATCCAAACACCAACACCAAGTACACAATCAAATATTGGAAGATGAGATATACCGGTGATGGTTGGTTAGCAACTGAGCGCACAACTGAAAGACCTATTGCAACCATAACATCCGAAGGCACAACCGACGATAGCGTTTCTGTTTCACCTGCTTATAACTACACCGGCTATAAGACCCCAGACGCACAACAAATCACCATTGATGCCGACGGCAACACAACGGTTGACTTTGAATATTTGCCTCAAAGAATAACCATCAGCTTTGAAGCCAACGACCCAAGCGGCTCGGGCGCTTCATTGCAAGGCGAAATGACAGCTGAAACCTATGCCTACGACGCAAACGCAACTATCAAAACGAACGCATTTAAGTTCGAAAGCAACACCTACACATTCCTCGGCTGGTCAAAGACCGTTAGCCCTGCACTCAACGCTGCAATAGACTTTGGTGACAATGACCCTATCAACTCAGTCATCGAGAGCATGAAGTCAAAAGATCTTGAACTTTCGCTCACTCTCTATGCTGTTTGGAAAAAGGGCGAGTCGGGCGTTACAATTCAAGTGAAAACGCCTAACCTCGGCGTTGACGGAACCCCTAACGGGCAATACACAACAACAGCAAAGAATGTTGAAGTTAGAACTGGCGATCCATTCAACCTCAACGACGAAAAGATTGCCGAACTTCATCTCATCCCAGAAGGCTTTGAGAAGGGCAGCGTTCAAGGTGGAGAGATTGATAAAGTTGAAGGAAACAAAACAATCGTTTTGACCCTTGTTCGCAAGACCTACACCGCAACCTTCAAATCTGGCGCAGTTGGCGTTGAAGACGGCAACCACACTCTCACTGTTCACTATGGCGCAACTCTCAATCAAGCAATCGCTAACTACAAGATTGCAGAGGATAGCTATGGAATCTATCCATGCCCATATGAATACACCGGCCACAAGTTCTCAACTTGGAAAGTTGGCGGCGGGGATGTCAAGGGTTCTCCAACTCTCATCCAAGGCAACATCGATGTTACTGCCGATTGGGCAGCAATCACCCTTGTTGTTGAATACGCAGCCGACGGCGGTTCGTTCGTCAGCGGCAAGTCAAGCAAAGATGCAAGAGTAACCACTAACTACGACGCTGAAATTTCTCTTCCAAAAGCAAACGAACTCTACACCAAGACTGGCTACACTCTCGAAGGCTGGAAGTATAACGAGGGCACCAAGCTTGCCTTCGGCGAAGACGGCTCAAAGAGCGTTAAAGTCAGCGAGATTGCCGATGCTCTTGGCCTCAACAAGGCAGCAAACGACGGCGAAACTCTCACTTTGACAGCTGATTGGAGAGAACACACCTACACTGTTCACATCGACTCTAACTTTGGCGAATTTGCCGCAAAAGGCAAACTTGAATTTCAAGACACCAAGAGCAATGACTTCGTTCTCAAATACACAGAGTCGGTAGTTCTCAACACAATTATCAAAGAGATCTCTCTTGAAGGTCACGATTTTGTTAACTTCTCATATGGCGGCAACGCAAAAGCTGTTAACTCTACCTTCACTCTTGCAGACTCTATCTCGAAACTCACAGCGCAAGACCAGGCAACTGTTAACCTTGTTGCCAACTGGTCAATCCACAGCTACACTCTCACAATAACAACGAACGCAGGCGAGCATGGAAAGGTTGAACTCTCAGGCGTTGACGGCCTCACAACAACCCTTGCCTATAACGCTTCGTTCACTGCGACAGCAACTGCAAACAAGCTTTCAGGTTATCACTTCGTTGGCTGGTATGAAGGAACCGACAACGAGGGCAGGCCTCTTGGCGCAGATGCAACTCTCACAATGAACATGCCTGCACTTGGCGAGGATGGCGCGACCTATAACGTTTATGCTTACTTCGAAGTTGACACCTATAATGTTGAATTCTCAATCACAGCCTACACCAACGACGAAACCGAGCAACTTGTTGGCGAATTCTCAGGCAACAAAGCAACGCTCAAAAAGCTTGTTGGTGGTGCGGCTCAGGAAGAAGCAGTTCAAACAATTAAATTTGGCGAACTATTCACAGTAACCAAGGACGGCATTCAAAAAGGCTTTGACTTCATGGGTGTCAAGATTAATGGCAACCCAGTGGAAGGTAGTGCAGACTCGGGCTACAAAGTTCCTGCTCAAAGCGAGAACGGCGCAACAATCCATATTGAAGCAAGATTCTATGCTGTTGATTTTACTCTCTCATTCACTTCAACCGAAGAGGCTGAAATTCAAACAAAAGGCTCACTGAAAGCAAGCTTCACAAAGACCTATAACATCTCCGACTTTGTTGAATCTGCAACAAGGAAAGGTTATGTTATCGACGGCTTCGATTTCAACAATAAGAACTATAAAGAGTCATTCACTCTCAACGACGAGTTCTTCGCTGAAATGGAAGACTATGGAACAAGCATCGAGTTCAAGGCTCACTGGAAAGCCGTTGAATACACCATCACCTATGATGCAAATGGTGGAAGCGGCACAGCAACCTCAACTCTTGACTACGCAACCGCTGGCACTCTTCACGACGGAACTGGCTTCACAATGTTTGGCTATAAGATTGTTGGCTGGTCAAAAGATAGCGGCAAAAACACAACAACTCTTGCCCTCAAAGCAAATGTAACAGGACAAGCTGTTGTTGAGGCTTGCGGCATCAGCCCAGAGCAAAGCGAGATCACTCTCTATGCTGTTTGGGAAGCAAAGGATGTAACCTTGACATTTGAAGCCCCAGACGCAAACGACAATGCAAGCTCATGGACAAATTGGAGCAATTCATTCGTTGAAGACGGAAAAGGCTTCATCTTCGCCACCAAGTTCGACGAGGCAATCCCAACTCTTCCAGAGCCTTCACGCACAGGCCACTCATTCCTTGGCTGGTTCGATACAGATGAAACCAAGATTGGCGAGAAAGTCAATGTTGAAGGGGGCACCTATCATGCCAACTGGAAAGTTAACAAGTATAATGTGAAGACCTATGTTTATGCTCAAACTGGCAGCGAAGCAGCTGTTCTAACCAAAGCAGCAGCAAAGATCACTGGCGAAACAAGCGTTGACTTTGGCAAAACAACAACTCTCACAGCAAATGCAAGCGAAGGCTACACATTTGTTGGCTGGTATGAAGGCAATGGCGTTAACAGCGAGCAACTCACATCTAATGTTGAAGCCAATGTTCTCACAACCGACGAAATGGGTGTTGACGGCCTTGAATACACAGCTTTGGTGAAGGCAAACGCCTACAAAATCACCGTTAACGCAGCTGGCGGACGCATTGCTCTCAGAGAGGGTGCTTCAAACCTTGGAACAACCCAAATCGATGCCTACTGGAACAGAGCGCTCAAACTTGAAGACAAAATTTTGAGCATCACAAAAGATGGCTACACATTCTTAAATGTTAGAAGCATTGACTCAAAGACCTATGGTCTTAGTGACGAAATTTTGAACCTTACTTCAAATGATGGTGGGGAAGTTGTGCTCACAGCTCAATGGCAAATCCACACCTACAACTTGAAAGTTCAAACTGAGGGCGGAACAGCGGCTAGCAAGGCATATATCGCATTTGCTGGCGAGGCCGTTGAAGGAACAACAACAACCGAGAAGACTGCGCAATATAACGCACAATTTAGAGTTGTTGCAGTCCCTGAGGCAGGCTACCACTTCATGGGATGGTATGCAACCACCACAGACGGCGGCAACTATAAGAGCGGCAGCACGACCTACACAGGCAACATGCCACCTCTAACCAACAACGGAGACGAATATGTTCTCATCGCCGTGTTCGAAATCGACACCTACACGCTCGAGCTCCATGTTGTTGCCTTTGGTGGCGACCAAGCGCTTGAAGGGGAATTTGGCAACACAGCATTGCCAAAAACAAGCTCTGTCAAGTTCGGCGACGATGCTCAAATCACCGCAACCGCAGCAGACGGCTTCACATTCAAGGGCTGGTTCAAGAACTCTAACTGCTCCGGAGGTGCAGTCAACACCGGAAAAGAATTTGAGTTCCACATTGACGACCAAGGCGAGAACGGAGCAACAATCGACCTCTATGCGAAGTTTGTTGCCAACACCTACACCGTTTCCTACGACGCTAACTATGGCGATAAAGTAGGCGGCTCAGGTTCAACCGACACAACAACTCACATCTTTGGTCAAAAATCTCAACTTGCACAATGCGGCTTCACCCTTCCTGGCTACTACTTCAAGGGTTGGAGCGAAACACAAGTCGAGGGCGAGAAACTCTATGAGGGTGGCGAAGCTCTCGAAACCGACCTCAGCACAGTAGAAGGCGACGAAAAGACCCTCTATGCAATCTGGGGCGAGAATCAATATTCAATCAAGTATAACGGGCTTGACGATGTAACCGAGACCAAGGGCTACACAGAGTCCTTCACACCAAATAATGGCGCAACCCTTTCACAAGTTGAAGGCAAGCACTTCATTGGTTGGGCTCTCACCGACG
>CANQQH010000002.1 GCA_947625955.1 uncultured Clostridia bacterium
CTAGAAAACAAAGAAAAAACTCACCTTTTGCAACAAAAGACTTTGGAAGAGAGCTACAAGCAGAAACTTCAAGACAAGGATGAGCAAATCGGCTACTATAAAGATCTCAAAATCCGCCTTTCAACCAAGATGATTGGCGAAACTTTGGAACAGCATTGCGAAACTGAATTTAATAAAAATCGCGCGCTAGGTTTCCAAACGGCAAGTTTTGCGAAAGATAACGACGCGTCTTCGGGCAGCAAGGGCGACTATATCTTCCGCGACTTCGACCAAGACGGCACCGAGTTCATTTCAATCATGTTTGAGATGAAGAACCAATCGGACACCACTTCAACCAAGCACAAGAACGAGGACTTTTTCAAAGAGCTCGACAAGGACCGCCGCGAGAAAAAGTGCGAATACGCCGTGCTCGTTTCCCTGCTCGAACCTGAAAACGAGTTTTATAACGAAGGAATTGTCGACGTCTCCTACAAATATGAAAAGATGTATGTTATTCGTCCGCAGTTCTTCATTCCTATCATAACGCTTCTCAGGAACGCGTCAAGGTCGTCGCTTGAATACAAGCGCGAGCTCGCAATCGCGAGAAACCAAAACCTCGACATCTCAAAGTTTGAAGAGGACATGAACGAGTTCAAAACCAAATTCTCGCGCAACTATTCACTTGCCAGCGAAAAGTTCTTCAAGGCCATTGAGGAGATAGATAAGACCATCGACCACTTGCAGAAGATGAAGGAGAACCTGCTTTCAAGCGAGAACAACCTTCGCCTTGCAAATAACAAGGTTGACGAGCTCTCAATCAAAAAGCTCACGAAGAACAATCCAACCATGCAAAGCAAGTTTTTGGAACTAAAAAATAAAAAAGACAACTAGCGTGCATAAACTCCCCTGCCCCGGCTCATACTAAACGCAGGAGGATGTGTGTATGAAAAAATATAGGCCAGGTGACACTGTTCCAATGACTTGTGGCTACAAGCCATACGACAAATCTGGAAACAGCCTTTCAAGCGACAAGATGTTCCTTGAAGAGGGCGACACTTTTCCACCAACCCAGCAGTCCGGCGGCTACTACGTTATGGATATGCGCGGGGAATAAAAGTAAACCACGAGATAAATTCTCGTGGTTTTTACTTTCCGTGTTCAAGGTTTTCTCTCATTGATTTGAGGTCTTCAATCAAGTTTTCGTTAAGTTTCATTCTAAGTTTTGCTTCCTCAGCCTGCCCATCAAAGTATGAAGTTTCGGTCGTTGAATTTGAATATCGTGAAAGTTGCGATATTTCCTTTTGAAGGAGAACATTCGCTTCTTGCAAACGATTAATAGCTTCTTCAATACTATGAGCATCGGCAACATCAACTTTGAACGCCTTGCCATTGATGTCAATAACCATTAAAAACTCCCCCTTATATCATTAATTATACCACCAACCTGGGTTTTGTCAATATTTTGTATTTTTGGCACATTGCCACCAAAAAAACCACAAATGCGTGAATTGATTTGATTTTAGTATTATTTTATTTATAATTAAATTGAGATAGTATATCAGAAGGAACATAATGATAAAATCAATAAATCGTCACGCAATAAGGAATTTGAGAATCATTCTCATATTCTCAATCCTCTACCATCGCAGCTTGTTCGGTGGTATGCGTTTATTGTGCGCTCTGGGGCGAGGCGAACTCATCATTCAACATTGTTTATGAGGTCTTCACCAGCGATCCGTTCGTCTATGTTCTCAAAGGCGACGACACCTACGAAATCGTTGACCTGACCGATGACACGCTTTCTGAATACATCATCCCCGACATGGTCAACGGCAAAAAGGTCACTTCCATTGCAGACAGCATCTTCTATCCAGCGAGGTCAACCATGACGAATGTTGTTTTTGGAAACAACATCAAAAAGATTGGTGCATACAGCTTCTATCATTGCAAAAGTCTTACCGAGCTCAACTTCAATGAAGGCTTGGAAGAGATTGGAAAACACGCTTTTCAAGAGTGCGACATTCTTTCTTCCATCACAATCCCAACAACCTTCAAAACTTTTGGGAAAAATGCTTTCACGGATTGCTTTGAGCTTGCAACAATAACCTATAAAGCAATAAATGCAAACGACATGGACGACGAGTGCCGCCCATTTAGCAACAGCAGTTCACAAAGGCAAGACATGGAAGTTATTTTCACCGAGGATGTTATTCATATTCCAGCGTGCCTATTCCGCTCTTCTTCCTCAAAAGGTTCTCACGCCTACCTCACAAAGGTCACGATTGGCGAAAATGTTCAAACGATTGGCGACCACGCGTTCTATAACAGCTTTTCACTTGCCACATTGAACTTCAATGCAACGCGAGCTGAGGACTTCAATTCAAGTGCCGACATTTTCTATGCTGCCGGCGTTCTTGCCGACGAGCTTGTGGTTAACATGGGCAACAATGTTGAGAACATCCCTGCGAATATTTTCCATGGAAGTTCGAGCACAACCAACTATATCAACATAAAATCGCTCACCATTCCAGAGGGCGTCAAAGATATTGGCGCGAGCGCGTTCAAATACACATTCGGTCTCGAACATCTCTATTTCAACGCAATCGACTGCGCCAACATGGAAGACGAAGACGATATTTTCTATCAAACTGCAACGCTTGCTCCAAACGGATGCGAAGTTGTTGTTGGCGACCAAGTAACAAGGATTCCAGCCCACCTTCTTCACGGCAGCTCCGACAAAGAAAAATTTAACCACTTCACAAAGCTGACCATCGGTTTGTCGGTGAAGGAGTTTGGCTTATACGCATTCAGGAACTGCTATGGCCTCAAAGAAGTTCTTTATAGAGCAGAGAACTGCAACGACCTTTCGAGCAGCCTCAGGGTGTTCGACAGGTGCGGCGAGAACACCGACGGCCTGATTTTCACAGTTGATGACACGGTTCAAAGAATCCCTGCCTATCTTTGCGAAACAACAACCTCAACCGCCGCGCACACCATAGAACTCACAATCGGTCAAAATGTGACGTCAATTGGCTCGCGTGCGTTTGGCCATTTTGAATATCTTTCAAAGATTTTCTATAACGCAACCGCCATGCCCGACTTCGACCTTTCCACCTTTGTTGAAGACTCGCCAAACATTTTCTACGACGCCGGGCAACTGAACGAGAACGGCATTGAACTTGTTATTGGCGAAAATGTTACAAGTATTCCTTCGTATCTTTTCCACTGCCACACAAACGGCTTTCCAAATATCAAAACAATGAACATTCCTGAAAAAGTTGAGTTTATTGGCGAGTATGCCTTCCCATTTTTATATAATCTTGAGACCCTCAACTATAACGCGATAAAGTTTAGCCACCAGCACACCGAAAACATGCACATTTTTAACTCCGCCGGAAGAGACGTTCAAGCTGGGCTGACCATTAACTTTGGCGAATCGGTTTGGGAAATCCCAGACTACCTCTTCTACCCTTCTGGGCAAGAGACTTTGATGATGAATATAAAATCGCTCACCATTCCAGACAATGTTCAAAGAATTGGCAGCAACGCGTTCAACTATAACTATAACCTTCTCGAGCTCACCATTGGAACTGGCGTGAAAGAACTTGGCGACTATGCCTTTGGTCGCTGCAATAACCTTGCAACCATAAACTATAAAATTCCAAAACTTGACCATGAGCTGACAAGCGACTCAAATGTTTTCTATCGCGCAGGGCAAGACCATGTTGGAATTGTTTATGTCATCTTCTCCGACGACGTTATCGACATCCCTGCCTACCTCTTCTGCAATAGCGAAACCAGCGCCACAACCATTGACCACGTTTATATCGGTGCAAACGTTCAAACAATTGGCAACAAAGCGTTCGAATATTGCTTGGAACTTGCAACCGTTATCATCGGCAGCGAGACTATCTATTCTCAGCTTCAAGACATACAATCCGCCGGGCTCTTGATTGAATACGCAAAGCAAATCGCGGTCAAAGACTCCATCATTGAAAGCCTGGGAACAAACGATTTCCTTGAAAACAACTACACAAAGTCAGCTGGCGAAGGCGACTATGTTGGCTTCACCGTTTATAGTTTGGCGGCATAATACATTTTTTTCGCAAAATTGCTATAAATCATTTTGTTTTCCACTAAAAATTGTGATATTATAAAGTCAAATTGAGTGCCATCGCCCAATTTGAATAAAAAAATTTATCAAAGGAGGAGCTTATGAGCACAAAGAAAAAACTTGTTATTTCGTTGACATCTCTCGCAATTGTTCTCGTTGTTGCAGTTGCTGCGGTTGGAATTACCCTTGCAGCTTTGAATGGAACAGTTGCTTCTACATTTACCATTAATTACACCGCCTATAACGTTAAAGCAACCGTTACCGCAAAGTATAAAATTGGAACACAAGGAGATGTAAATTTCACTGGCGGTGAGCCTGCTGGTACATTAAAATTCATCGAAACCCAAGAAACAGCATCTGGAACTCTTAAAGTAGATGATCCTATCACTTTGACATCTACAGATACCTATGTTGTTGTTACCTACACATTCAAAAACGATTGGACAGAAGATGACAGCGAAACAAAGTCAAACCTTGTTGTTTCTACCGAAACAACAACAATCCAAGGTCAAGAAGGCATTAAAATCACATACGATACAGATGGTGATGATGACTTTGAGGAAACAGATCTTTCAAGCCTTGCTGCAGTTGCACCAAATGAAACTTTAACAATAAAGATCAAGTTTGAACTTACCAATAACGCAACAAAAACTGTTAACCTTTCAGTTTCACTTAACTGGAAACTTGAATCACAAAAAATTGAAGAGTAATTAAAAACAAAACAAATAGCTTTCAAAAGTTTGATGGCGGATTTTGAAAGTAGAACAAAATGTCCGGTTGAATTTTTGTTGGCCGAACATTTTTTTATTGAAGGAGAAAGCATGAACACTCAATATATCTCCACCGCCCCTGCTGCTGAGCAGGAAGAAAAAAAGAAGAAAAAGAAACTTATTCTCATTATTTTCTTCATCTTCTTTTCGTGTGCCGCCGTTATTGGCGTTATTGTGGGCGTTGTTCTTGGAACGAAAAAGCCCGCTTCAAACCTGCTTTCAGTCACCATCGACCCGATTATTGTTAACAATGCGAGCGAAACGCATATCGAAGGCGCCGAGAAGTTCACTCTCGACCTCACCAACGGCTCAAAAGACTTCACAAAAGATCTAAATGTGCAACTCTCGGGCGAAGAATATTTCAAATATTCAATCGAAATTGAAAACGACGAAACAGACAAAATATACTTTTTTATCAGCCTTTCAAACCTTGAAAACAACGGCTTTGCAATAACCTATAAAATTGGTGGCGAGGAGCTCGCCTTCCCCGCCGAGGGTGAAGTGAAGGGCGAGATTGCAAAAGGGCAAAAACAAAAAATAGAAATACTTTTCAAAATGAGTGATAGTGAACTTGAAAGTGGTAAAGTTGCCGGGAAGCTGACTTTCTCGGCGTCAATGGTAGAAGAAATAGATGAGTGAAAACGAAGTTATAGTCGATAGAAAACTGGAAGCAAAGGCAAAGAAACTTGCAAAAAAATATGCCAAGCAGAGAAAGGTCAACGAAAAACTCTTGCGGCCTAAAAAATGGTGGCAATCTCTTTTGACATGGACATCAAGTATTCTCATGCTCTTTGTAATTTTTATCGCAACAACTTTTTCGGTCAGCGTTGTTGTTTCAAAAATCAACAAGACAGCCCCAATCTATTTGGGAACAAGCTGCATGAAAATCGCCAGTGGAAGCATGAAGGCAAGCGGCTTTGAAATCGGAGATGTTATCGTCACCCACTCCGTGAAACCCGAGACCCTCAGCGTTGGCGACAACATTGCGTTCTATGTTTCCTATAACGACATGAGAAGGTTCAATTCTCAAACCGCAAAACTGATTGAAACAAACCAGAAAATCAAATTTACAACCCCAATTTCCACCCTTCTTGGCATCCATTCAAAAAAGATATCCACTGCTGCAAAGACTGGATGCAAAATTGTTTTCCACCAGATTGTTGCCGTGTATGAAGACGAAAACGGCGAGAGGTGGTTCAAAACCAAGGGCACCTCAAACTCTTCAAGCGACACCTGGACAATAAGCGAATCCATGGTTATTGGCGCCCATGCAACAAACGGCTTTTCAAAAATGGTTGCTGCGATTCTCAACGCCATAACAAACGACCCAAGGCTTCTTGTTTGCTGCACGCTTCTGCCTTTCATTCTCGTTGTTATACTGGTTGCTGGCAACCTTATCAAAGATATAGCCCTCATCATGATTGAACTCGACATTGTTGAAGAGAAGCGAAAACTCACCGACGATATCTGCGTCAGGAATAAGATTGGCTACCAAATGGGCACGAAGGTGAAATATAAAGTTCTTGCGCAAGCCAAGCCTGAGGAGTTCTCGCTCTATATGTCGCTGCTCTGGGAAAACGGCTCAACACCTGCAAATGTGAAAAAGTATTATAAGCGCAAAGCGCTCCTTCTCAGGAAAAACCAGGAGTTGCTTGAACTCAACCGCGAGTGCCAAGAGATGTTCAAAAACAACGAGACTCCAACAAAGATTGCAAAGCACTATAACGACAAGCGCAGCGAAATCGAAAAACGCCACAAAGAGCGCGTCAAGAAACTAAACGCCATCAAGAAAAAATACAAAAACAAAAAGCCCCAGGCCGACGCTCCCGCACAATAAAAAAACATCTATAATAAGCAAAAAAATAACGCTACGCAGCGTTATTTTTTCTCTCCTTTTTTGGAAAAACCACAAATCTTTTATCATCAAAAATTATGTTCTCAACTTTGTGCTTTCTCTCGTCTTGTGCAACTTCAACATCAAATTGTTGCTTTTCCTCATCCGCACAAGCGTTTGAAACCAGAAGTTTTGGCCACTTCTCAAACTCCTGTTCTTGTTTTTGCTTCGCGGCATTTGGAATAAATGAGCTTTGCGCATAAGTGACCTTCGCCTTGAGAAGCGCGTCATTGCCAGATGTATTACTAATCTTGGCTTTCAAACTATTCCATTGTTCTCTCGTCCCATGAAAAATAACATCTGTCAAACTATCACAATTTGAAAATGCCGAATCTCCAACACCTATTAATTCTCCTGGAAGTTCAATCTTCTGCAACTCGTAGCAATAATCAAAAACATTATAATCAATCACCGTCACTCCGCTTGGGATGCTTATTTCCTTCAATACTTCACAATGAGTAAATGCCGCCATAGGAATCGTTGTAATATATTGAGGAAGCCGAATATAAGTAAGATAATAATTATGACCAAAAGCATACCTACCAATTTGTGTCATTGTATCCGGCAAAATCAAACTTTTGAAACTTTTACTATAAAAAGCATTTTCTACGCACGCAATAACAGGCGCACCCGCATAATAGTTTGGCACAACAATTTCGAGATTTTCATTAGCAACATTATTAGGCACCTGCACAGTATAACCGCCGTCTATTGAAATGTATCTTAAATATGTTGATGAAGCTGGTTTTTCTTCATATATGATAACAACATCATTATTAACGACATATCTATCTGTTGTTCCCTGTCTTGTTACCCCTTCAACTTCAAGATTCATCCAATATTCGTTTTTTATAGTATAATATATTTCAAGAACTTCATCTTTTTTAACCTTTTCACCACTATACAATTGTGTTCCATTTCTTTTCACAACAACTTGCTGAGGTACGGTTCCAAGAAAGAAATCAACATTTTTGTTCAAAATTTCATCTTCATTTATTTCTTCACTTGAACAAGAAAATATTGCGTCTTTTTCAACATATATTGCTGATCCATATTCAGCTTCACAACGATAAATTTCACCACCTGTTATATTGCAAGATGACCCCGTTGAAACATATATTCCGCCACCATATGTTGCTTGACAGGAGTATATTTCGCCTTCAGTCATGGTGAGAGAAGCCCCACCAGATGCAAGAAATATTCCGCCACCATTTGTTGCATTACCACTATAAATTTGCCCATAACTATTGTTAATTTCTACTGAACCACCAGCTTCAACATAAATGCAACCACCATTTTGCGCATATCCTCCAAAAATAGCTGGGTGTTTTGATAGGCTTTTATAATCAACAACCAATGTTGCACCAGACGACAAGTATATAGTACCACCATTTGAGTTACAATTCCCATCAATAATGCCACCATACATTTCAACTTTGGCATTTTTTTCGCAAAAAACCGCTCCACCACAATACTCAGAAGAACCATCTATTGATCCGTCATTCATAATCAAGGTCGCATTTTCTTCAAGATAAACTGCTCCGCCCCATAGCGAGCTCCCGCGTATATCTCCGCCATTCATTATAAATGTTCCACCCGATTCAACATAGACCGCGCCACCAAAATACGCTTCCGTGCTTCCAAGGTTCCCGCCTTCCATAATGAATGTGCCCTCGCTCGAAACATAAACAACACCACCAAAGGTTGCGATCCTGCTATCTTCTTCCTCTTGATAAATATTCTCAAATTCGCCATCCGTCAATGTCATTGTTGCGCCTTTTCCAACAAAAATGCGCGCACCCCGCAAATATGATTCACTCGCTATGCTCGAAGGCTTTGATGGCGGCTCTTCAAATTCATATTCACCTTCCCAATATAGTGCCGAAGCACTACTTTGGTTTTGAATGAGTTGAAACGAAAAATATATCGCCAGAGTGGTTACAATAAAAAGTAAAATTGCCGATATCTTTTTCATTTGCTTCCTCTATTCAAAATTATTCACAGGAAAAACAGCGCGCAAAGCGACCCTGCCCACTCTTTTTCTATACATAAAAAATATACCCCCCCCCCCCATATTTTTGTCAAATGTTTAGGGGCAGTTTTTCAATATTTTTTATTTCCATCAAACAAAAAATCCACTTCGAAGATGTTGAAGTGGATTTTTTATATTTTTTTTCTAGCCTTTGAGGGCGGCGTTGAGTTTTTCAACCATGAGGTCAACGTCAACACCATGAACCATGGCAGCCTCTTCGAGCGTTTCCATTCTGCTCATTGGGCATCCAAAGCAATGAAGCCCGAAGCCCATCATTATTGTTGCGAGGTTCTCGTCGATTTTCAAAACATCTTCAATGCGCATGGTCTTTGTTATTTTTGCACCTTTCTTTTTCATTATTTATTCTCCTTATACTTCGTCATTGCATCAACAAGCTCTTTTATCTGCTTTTCAATACGCTTTGTTTGGCTGGCAGACAAAGGTTGCTCGTTCTTTCTCATGAGTTTCTCGGCTCTTTCAAGCGCTTCCTCGAAGTCCTTGTCGTTCTTTATAACGAACTCGCCCGACTGGTTAACTTCCTTCTTTGGTCTGCCTCTTCCCCTCTTCACAGGCTCGTTTTCTACCTCAGTTTCAGGCCCTTCACTCGTTGAAACGAACGAGTTGATATCAACCTTGAAGTTGTCGGTGATCTTCGCCTTTTTGTCCGCCTCAGTTTCTTCTTTGCCACCAACTTTTTGGGTTTCAGCAGGCGCTGCTATTTCCTCGTCGGCCTCGTCTTTTTCCTCAGCGAGTTCCTCGTTGTCTTCTTCGATAGGCTCGTCATCTTTTAGTTCTTCGTCTTCTTCATCAAAGTCGTCTTCTTCAACATCTTCGTCTTCCGCCTCTTCTTCGCTTGGAACGTTAATTTCTTGCCTTGGGGCTTCTTCCTTTTTTATTTCTTCTGCTAGGGTTGAAGGTGCTTCTTTTTGATTTTCTGGTTCGGTTGAAGGCTCTTCATCGGCAAGGTCTTCAAAGCCCGGCGCAACTATAATGTCGCTGAACATATCTTCTTCTTTCGACTCTTCTACCCCCTTTATATCTTTCTGCACATCTCTTTCATTCAAAAGATTATTGATTCGATCAAGAAGGTCTTTCACGTCGGAGCCTGCTACCACCTCTTCATTTTTGCTTTCGGTTGCAGGTTTGCAAGCTTTGTGGGCGTTGTCGAAGTTATCGAGCATGTCGTTGAAGTCGTCAACGGCGGTTCTATATTGATATTGTCTGATCGCCGTGTAAACATAATAGAACACTTTCGCAAGGAGCAAAAATGCCAAAGGAATAATCGCTGCCTCAGCAATCAAGTAGCCAGTCAAGCTCACCTCGTTTCCAAGGAACGCGATGCTGAAAAGCAAAAGAGAAGTGAAAACAAAGTTGATATATGTTTTGATGAAGGACTTGTTTTGATTGAAAACACCACCCGACAACTCAACATCTAGGCTTTCAAACCTCTTGATGAACTTTGAAGGTTTGTCGGTCTGCCCGTCAAGATAGTTGTTGAGTCCGCGTTGGAACTCGGACGGCATTTTCTCAGCGAGTTTCAAAAGCCCAGCTTTCGACTCTTCGCCCAGCCCGTTTCTGCTGATATACTCATTGATTTCCCTTGCCCTGAGCGAGAACTTGTTTTGGAAGGAAAAGATGAGCGAAAAAATAATCCAAATTGCCAAAATTCCAAGGCAGATAAGCCCTGCAATCGCCAAACGCTCGTTTGTTATAACGCCAACAATAACTTTGAACGCCGTTCTAAAATATTCAAACATGATTTTGCCTCCATATTATTTTTTTCATTATATCACAATATTTTACCAACAACTAGCAATTTTTAGTATGTTTTATACATTTTAGATATTTTTTTAGACTTCAATGAGATTCCCGGTTTTGAGGCTGGCAAGATACTTCTTCATAACCTTCTTGTGCTTTGATTTTTCCATTGCCTCAGCATAGAGCGCAAGTTGCTTTCGATATCTTTCGAGCGTGGCTGGATTTTTGAGCGAGCCTGTTTTATAGTCGATAATAACAAGTCCGCCATTTTCTTCAAGGCAAAGGTCAACAATACCCTGAACAACAACGCCGTCACCCTCGCAGCCGCCGAAGTTTTCTTTGGCTGAAAGCAACATATAAAATTCAACTTCCTTTCCAATGTTCTTCGCGTTTCGAACAAGCAACGCAAACTCATTGTTTTCAAGCAGCTTGCTGATTCCGTCAATCATGATATTCTCGCCCTCGTCTTTGGTCAAAAATCCAACTTCAACAAGCTCCTTCACCTTTTTTTCAAGCCCCTCTTTGTTTTCAAGGAGTGAGAGTTTTTCCATGAATTTGTGTTGAAGCGTTCCATTCTCTGCCGACGAGCCGTCGCCTTCATCAAACGCAAACATCTGCGGTTCGCCCTCTTCTGCTGCCTCGCTAGAAATGGTCGTGACCGCCGTTTTAACAGGCACACCAACGCTGTTTTCAAACGGATATTTCTCAGCAAAAATCTCTTTTATCTTCTCAACCTTCTCATCATTAAACTCATTAATAAGCACCTGCCTTTTCTCAGGTTTTTGCTTGCTTTCAATAAGTTCGTCGGCGTCGAAGAGCAAAACGTCATAGTTCACGGAGGCATATTTCGTTGGATTTTTTATCATGTCGCCAAGGTAATCAACAAAGCACATTGGGCTTGTTGGCAGTTCTTCCTTGATGCTTTCATAGCTGCCGCTTCCAACAACATAGAGATAGTCGGTTGCCCTCGTCAGCGCAACATACAAAAGACGCTGCTGTTCTTCGAGCAGTTTTCGTGTTTCAACAAGTTTCACCCCTTGCTTTGCGATTGTTGGAAGTTTATACCTCGCAAAGGTCTCATGGAAAGAGAGCCCAACGCCTAGGTCCTTGCTGATGAGCATATCGCCCCTGAGCGATTTGAGGTTGAAGTTTTTGTTCGCCATAACCAAGAACACCACGCCAAACTCCAAGCCCTTCGACTTGTGGATTGTCATCACTTTCACGGAGCCGTAGGTGTGCTCGGGCTCGCACTTCACCCCGCCCTCGTCTTCAAATATATACTCAAACACGCTCTTGTCGCCAAGCGAGGAGAGGTATTTTATGAGTTTTTGCTTTCGTTTTTCGCCAGCCTCTTCAAAACTCATTCGAACAAGCACGTCTTGTTTTTTCACGATTTCCTCAGCAATCTCGCGTGCGCTGAGATACTCGCTTCGCTCGCGCGCGTTATCAAACAATAGGAAAAAGTCTTGAAGTTTCTTTTGAAGTTTTTCGTCAAGTTTGCCGCTTTTGAGCGCGCTGAGTACGTTCTCATAGTAGTAGTCCCCGCCGCCCGCCAACTTTATCTTTGCCAGTTCATTCGCCGTGAAGCCGAATATCTTTGAGAACAGGCACGAAAAGAGGCTGTAATCATTCTTATAGTTCGCAACACTCTCCAAAAAACTTTTGAGCCCAAAGATATACTCGTCTTCCAAAATGTCGCTCTCGGTGTCGGTGCTAACAGGAATGCCCTGCTCTTCGATGGTCTCAACAAGCTTGGTCAAAAAACCATTGCGCGACTGCGTGAGGATGGTGATATCGCTATACCTGATTTCCCGCATCCTGCCAAGGTCTTTGTCGAAAATTTTCTTGTGGGCAACGAGGTCAGCAATCTGCCCCGCAATCATCAGGCCCTCTGCCTCGCCGTCTTTTTCAAGCTCAATCTCGGTCTGCTTGTCGTTCATAACGCTATAAACTTCAAGCTCGCCATCGTCTTTTTCTTGCTTCTTGGAGTCTGCAAACAAAATCTTGACGCGCTTCTCAGTGTCAACCTGTTTCTCCTCGTCGCCTGCAACCAAGCACGCCTCGTCTTTATAGTTAACGCCCCCAAACTCCTCGGTCATGCTCATTGAGAATATGGTGTTAACAAAGTCGAGAATCGCGCTCTTACTGCGGAAATTCGCATTCAACAAAACCAGCTCTCCCTTTGTTTTGTCGGCGCCATAGAGGTTGTATTTTTCCAAAAATATCTCGGGGTCGCAAAGCCTGAAACGATATATGCTCTGCTTAACGTCGCCAACCATGAACCTGTTGTCGGGTCTTGACAAAAGGCGCAAAATCTCCTCTTGAACGCCGTTTATGTCTTGGTATTCGTCAACAAGCACATAGTCATACTTCGCGCGTATCTCTTCAAGCAGGTCTTGGTTTTTCAAGACTTTGAGCGTGTTCTGTTCAAGGTCGTTGAAGTCCAGCCCGCCCTTTTCCTTTTTGAGCGAAGAAAACTCAACTTCAAACTCCTGCGTGAGGTCAAAGAGCCGCTGAACAACCTCTTTTGTGACAACAAGATTATCTTTTATGCTGTCGAGCGCGTCGGATATTGCATACTTTTTGAGCTCCTTGTAGCGCTTCAAAATCTCCTCTTTCAAAGCGGTTGCAGATTCTTTGAGAACAGTTTTCTCGGGCGTCAGTTTTGGAATGGTTGGCATGCGCGGGATCTCTTTGAGCCTTGACGCATTCTCCAAAAAGTCGCTCTTTGGATTGATGAAACTAACAATCGTGTCGAGTGCTTGCAGATATTCAACCAGCTCAGTTTCGCCGATTTTTGCAAACTCTTCAATCTTCTTTTGCACTTTTTCCTTGCAACGATAAAACTCGGCTTTCATGTGGGCGTCTATAATTTTAACGGCTGGGTTTTTGTTTAGGTCCGTGCTATAAAGGTCGTTGATTTTTTCCTTCCATCCGTCGCGGTCAACGATTGAGCAGAGAAAATCATAGAGTTTCAAAATGACTTCTTTGAGCGCAAACAAACTTCTATTTTTCGCAAAAATGTCAACAAGATTATAAAAATCCGCGTTATTTTCGGCACTTTTCGCCTTGAAAAGTTTTTCAAGCGCGCGTTCTTTGAGCGAAGAAACTTCGTCTTCGTCGAGCACAACAAAGGTTGGGTCGAGCCCCACTTCGAAAAAGTAGGCTTTGAGCAGCCTCGCGCAAAAGCTGTGAAGGTTGCTCACATCACTTGTTAGAATATCGTCAAGCTGCGCCAAAATAAATGGTGTTGGTTCAAGCGAAGAAAGTTTTTTGATGAGCTTATTTTTCATGTCGCTGGCGCTTGCCTTGGTGAAGCTTATTATCAAAAAGCGCTTGATTGGAATGTGGTCATCGCAAACAAGTCGGGCAACTCTTTCAATCATGACCGTTGTTTTTCCGCTGCCCGCTGCCGCCGAAACAAGAATCGAGTTGTCTTTGAAATTGATTGCCTTTTCCTGTTCTTTGGTGAACCTTACTTTGTCAGCCATTTTTCGCCCTCCTTATAGAATTTTTCCGCCTTTTCGAGGCTTGGCTTGCGGATGAACTTGTATTCGTCGTCGTTGATGCCGCAAACATTTTTCAGTTCGCAATAATCGCATGGCAACCTGTCGCCCTTTTTGAACGGCGTTTTGCTGTGGTAGCCCGAAAGTATTTCATTTATTGCCTTTTTCGCAACCGCCAACGCGTAGTCACGCATGCTAACAAGCTCGCTTTCAGAGAGAAGATAGTCGTTCGCCTTGAACTCAATGATGTTCTTTTCAATGTTCTTCTTCGCCGTTTTGAGGCTTGGCGAAATATAGTGGCTCTTTGGCGAGAGCAAACTGAGGTTCGTGTCCATATCGAAGATGGCTTTTTCGTTGTTCAGCAAAAAGCCTTGCATCTTGTAGGCGTCCTTTGCCTTTTCCTCGTCGTCAACGAAGTCGTTGTGCACAGGAAAATACAAAACCCCCGCAGGGCTTTTCTTGCTGCCGCTGAGCGCACTGAGATATATTGCAAGCTGCAACTTGTGGCCATAGTAAACATCCTCAGCCGACGTTGCCAGCTTGCCCGTTTTATAGTCGATGATGCGATAGTGATCGCTATTTTCGTCAACGCGGTCTATTCTTCCAACGATTTTAACGCTTGGGTTTTCGTGAATTTCAATGCCTTGAAGTTCGCCCCCGCCGAACCATTGTTCAAGCAAAGTTGGAACAAATTTCGAGTGGTCGAGTTGGTCTTTCAGCCCTTTCAAAAGCCGCTTGGATTCGTCTTTCAAAATCCCAAGCAACGCAAGGTTCTCTTCCTCGTTGTAGTTTTTCTCCTTGAAAACTTTCATCAAGAGATTGATTGCGAGCTTGTCGGAGTCAAAGTCCTTGTGCTTCAAATAGTGGTCAACAAACTTCTCACAGACCGCGTGCAAAATGTCACCAACATCAAGAGCTCTCAAAGAAGCAAGCTGCCTTTCTTTGAGCCTCAGGCCATACGATGCGAAGTGTTTGAGCGGACACGAGAAATAACATTCCAACTCTGAAATACTCGTTGTGCCCTTTTTGAAAAACAAATCTTTTGCGTTTTCGAGCGGCTCTTCTTGTTTTTGGATGTTGATATTATCAAAGAGTTCCTTTGCCGCGCCCATATCGTTTTCAAGCGCCTTATAGAGGCTGTGAACATCCTCAGGCCTTGCAGCAAAATCCTCGCCGTCGCGATAGTGCGAAAGCGCCTCAGCCAAATAGTCGATTGCAACCTCGCGGCTGCCAAGACTTTTCGCGAACTCCTCCACCTCGGCGTCTTCCTTGAACGGCGAGTGCAGCCTTTCGATCTTCATCTGCTCCTCGCCAACCAAGAACATTTCAGCAAGACTCATGACAAGCGCACTCATCTTCTCCTCTTCACCACTAGACGCGTGCTCAGAGAAACTTATGGTGAGTTTCTCAGTTGGAAGCAAAAGCAGCTCAAACGCTTTGTATCTCTCTCGGCGGTTTATGGTTCGAATTGTTGGCTCAATTTTCTTCTCGCTTATATTCTCAATCGACGAAATCTCGCTGTCTTGAATGAGGCCAAGGTCCTGCTCACGCTTTGGGAAGTTCCCGTCGGTTGCACCCATGATATAAATGCTCTTGATGTTATATAGTCCGTCGGGCGAAGACACGATTTGAACCGTGTCAATCGAAAGGGGCAAAAGATTGATATCTGCTGATTCAAGCCCACTTATCAAAAGTGCATAGAGTTCATCGAGCTGAACTTTTCTTTCGCCCAAAAATTGTTTGAGTATGAGAAGAACATTGCTTAGTTTCTTCTCTGCTTGTTTTGTTGCCATTGCAGAGCGCTCATCACCATTTTCAGTTTGCATTTTATAGAGTTTTTCAAGGCGTTTTGATAACTCAAACTTTTCAAAAAACGCAAAAATGCCGTCAACAAGGTCAAAAATGCGTAAATTTTCGCCGCAAACCAGAGAAAATTCACTAAAAACATCGAAAACAACTTTTCGAATCTCTTCGGCATTTTCTTTGAGCGGGTCGTCAATTGAGAAAGGTTTTGAAAACCTGTTGTGGTTTATTGAGTACTTCAAAACATAGTTTTCAAAGTCGTCGCACTTGTCTTTGTCTAGTTCCAAAAGTCCATTTCGAACGAACTGCAAAACGTCCTCTTGATCCAAACTTCTCTTAACAAGCCAGAAAAGCTCCTTCACCAAAACAAAGACCTGATGAGTTTCAAACTGATATGGGCAAGCTGAAAAATATGGCACTCCAAAGTCGCCAAGCGCGCTTTCAACGAAAGGTCTAAGCTCCTCTTTCGCCAGATATACGCAAATGTCACGATAGCGATATTTGCCGCTGAGGATGTCTTCCCTTATGAGACTTGCAACCTTTCTTGCCTCAACATATTCGCTCGTTGCGCCGAAGATATTGATTTCTCCATGGCGCTGCTGCTTTTTGAGCGGATAGCTATAAAGATCATTATAAATATGCAAAAAGTCCCCTTTGAAATCTGCTTTCACCAGCTCTGGGTCATATTTTATGTGCGCTTTTTCAGCAACAACTTTCAGTTTTTCAAACACCTCATTATCGCTTATATGCGCATTTTTTTGCGTTTTGTGCATATATGGAGCACTAACAGTGAGCGATTTTGCGTTTTTTAGTATGCTCGATATAACGCTAGTCATCGACGCCGTGAGCGAATCAAAGCCAACAAAAAACACATGCGACTTTTTGATTCTCTCGCTAAGTTCAACTTGTTTTTCAAGCATTGAGAGTTTGTCGGATGGGTCGAAGATGTCTTCCCCAAGATAGTTCTCATAGGCATCATACAAAAGCGCAATGTCAGTCAGCTTGATTTTGAGCGCAACAGGGCATTTTTGCGATGACTCACTGAGTTCAAGTGGTGAAATTCCACTTGATTTGAGTTGCTGGATTGTTTCATAGATATTCTCAGCAAAGCCAACGGTGAGTGCTGTTTTCTTATAGCACGCGAGGTTATCTTGCATTTCCATGATGATGTTGCGAACAATCATCACGCCCGCCTCTTTTGAAAGCGGAAAAATAGGCTTCAATTGCAATTTTTTGAGAAGCCTTGAAAAACTATAAACGAAAACATTTGAAAAAGCGTGCGAAGGAAAATTATCAAGCAAATATCTTTCAACATAGAGCGTTTTTGTTTCGGGAGCCAAAACAATGAACTCTTCCTCACTCCCATTTGCCTTTTCAATAAGTTCACTAAGTGCCTTTTTCAAGGCTTTTTCACAAGTTGCACCAATAATAAAATTCATTTTCATAGGTCAATTATACCAAAAATCCGTTGCTTTTTCAATCAAATTGCGTTCAAAAATCATTTTTGTATAGCTCCACAAAACGCAAATTTAATTACTCACTTGTATAAAAACGCGCAATTTTTATGCGTTTTTAACATTTATATTTTCAAAACAAAAAATAGCAGCGTCAAGCCGCTATTTTTTTGAAACAATAACTTTCACCTTTCCGTCAACACCCTTATAGAGCTTGATTGGAACAGAATATGTTCCAACCGCCTTTATTGGATTTTGAAGCGCAATTTTCTTTCTGTCGATATCGAAGCCGAGGTTTGCAAGTTCTTCGGCAATTTCCTTTTGCCCAACTGAGCCAAACGCCTTGCCATTTTCGCCAATTTGAACACTCAAACTAACAGTAATGCTTTCAAGTTTTTTTGCAACCTCTTTTGCCGCCTCGGTTTCCTCTTTTATTCTTCTCGCCTCGTTGGCCTTTTCTTGCGCATTTATATTGAGATTTGCATTCGACGCAACAACAGCAAGTTTGTTTTTCAAGAGGAAGTTGTTTGCATAGCCGTCGCTAACATTAACGATATCCCCTTTCACGCCCAAAGCTTTCACATTTTGCAACAATATAACTTTCATTTTTCACTCCTTCTAAAAGTGGCTTTGCCCTTATGTTTTTTATTATATCATGCTTTTTTTCTTGGGTCAATGAATAGTATAAAAATTCCAAACTCATCTCAAACTAGAAACGGAGGAAAAGAAATGTTTGATTTGAAATGCAAAAGGATGGATTGCAAGTTCAACGAAAAGTGCAACTGCAATTCCAAAAAGATTGAAGTGAATCCCAAGACCACTTGCAAAACCTATGAAGATTGCGGCGAAAGAAAAGAGATGCCCGACGAGATTGACCAAGTGCCATCGAGAAAGAACACGGTTGTGCGCTGCAAAGCAAAGTGCCTGTTCAACGACAACACGGTCTGCAAAGCAAATGGTATCTCCGTTCTCACGAACAACCAGAGCCCGCAATGCTCAACCTTTATGCCAAAATAAACCCGCCACAATAAAATATGCCAATCGAATTTTCGACTGGCTTATTTTATTTTTTTGAAAAATCGGGGTCAAACTTCATTCCTGCGCCAACCTCGCCGTATGGCCTTGCAACGAAGCCGAACTTTTCATAGAACTTCTCTCTTCCCTTCGACGCCCCGAGATAAAGGTAGGTGTCGTCGTCCTCAATTGACCTATACCACTCCACAATCTCTCTCATCAAGATTGCGCCAATGCCTTCCTTTTGGCGTTTCTTGTCAACAACAACATCAAAAACGGTATAGTAGCTGCCGTCACCAACAACGCGCGCCATGCCAACAATGTTTTTGCCCTCATAAACCGATACCGCAAAAGCGTTCATCTGCCTGTGCATGTTTATTTTTTCATCATCTCTTTCTCCCCAACCAACCGACATGAATAGTTTGTTGAAGTCCTCATTGCTTGGGAAACTATGTTTTATTTCCAATTTCTTGCCCTCACTAATTGTTTTCCTTCATTTTAGGGCTTGGACGAATCATCTTGTCGTTAACCTTGACAGTTATTCGATTCATTGTTGAAATCGACACCGAAATTTTGCTCTCGCCAAGCGTTGTTGAAAGGACAATTGGTACAAAGCTCGTCAGCGTTTTGTGCTCATCAACCGTTTCGCCATCAACCTTGATATAGTGGTTGTAGAAACCAGCATACACAACAACTTCCTTTCCATCCACCGAATAGATTTTGAAGTTGAGCATCAGCGAGCAAAGGAAGAACGTGAGCGAGATTAATAACACAAACACAGAAACCAACAAAAGCGCATAGTTAGTGTTGTCGGCGTCTATCGCAGGGTCAATCGAATAGCTTACTGCCTTCAAGCTCACGCCATAAACATCAACACTTGCCGTTTTCTTGCCATTGAAAAAGAAATGCTCGAAGCTGTCGTCAACATATTTTCCGTCTTCGCCATAGAACTTTATGGTGATATATGCGTCGTTGGCTTTATGGTTAAGGGTCACGGTTATTTTTGCCGTTGAATATTCACCTGTGCTATTTGAGATGATTTTCCCACTATCGTCAACAACTTTATAGTTGCCAAATGGATAGAAAGAAAATATCAACAAAAACAGCGACACAAGAAACAATACCCCAAACACCACTCTGTTTATGAGAATGAATAAGTTTTCCTTGTAGTCAAATTTTTTCTTTTCCATACAAATTTCCCTGTTACTCGCTACGCACCTTGACCGTGCGCGGCTTCACTTTTACTTTTATCATAGAGCATTTTAATGTGAAAGCCAAGCTCATCTTTGAGCTCATAGTTGGTGAAAAGGCTATAATTGTCGTTTATACCAATAACTCCACTTTCAGCAATTGAGCGAAGTATCTCAGTTTCTTTTATGAACGGATACTTATGATTATTTTGCTTGATTCTTGCAATCACAATGTCTTTTTTGATAGGAAAAATATATAAATCGTGAATTGAATCCAAAATATCTTTCTCTATTTCAGTGAGATTTGGTTTGTCTTTTAGAAAATTGTATATTTCAAAAACCTTCTTGTCAAACATACTTTTTCACCATTTTGTTAAATTTTTATTTTCCAATAATCCACGCGATTTTTTTCAGCTATTTATTTTTCGCATTTTTCAAAACTTCAACCGCTTCTTTTCGCATGATGTTATGAATTTCAATTTTTCTATTTTTTGTTGCTTTGGCTATTGTCTCGCAAGCGATGAGCACTTCTGGGCAATAGTATTTGTTGCTATCTTCGAGTTTTGCAGCGTAGTAAAGTTTATCAAATTCTTCATATAAAATTGCGCCCATACACATTGGGCAAGGCTCGGTTGAAACATACATTGTCGCCCCCTTTAATTCGCCATATAAGTTGTTATCTTTAAGGGCGTCTTGGATCGCAACAAATTCTGCATGAGTATAACAACCATTTAGTTTGACCTTTTTGCTATCGCTTCTGCCAACAATCTCGCCGTCCTTCACAACAATTGCGCCATAAGGATATTTCGCTGTTTTAGAAATATCAATCGCAATTTGCATGTATTCTTTGTCTGTCATAATTACTCCTTGTTTCAACCTTACTTGTTCCACATTGCCTTTTGAATCAAAATTGCACGAGTTTGCAAATCATTGAAGAACGCACATTCATGTTCAATGTCAAAATCTTCGCAGTCTGTTTTAAGTTTATATTCAACAACAACATTATTATCAAAGAAATATCTTGTCATCACTCCTTAAAGTTTATAACTTTGAAATAATATCATCTGTTTTGCCTTGAATTAAAAACAAATCATCAACTTTTTCAAATCCTATTCGTTCATACCAAGAGAAAGGCATATTGTTCTCGCCAAGATAGGTTGCTCCGTTAACGCAGGTGACTTTGTAGGCTCTTTTTGCTTTTTTAAGCAAAGTGAGAAGCAACTTTTTTGCCACTCCTTGCCTTCTATACCTTTCGTCAACCGAGATTTCTTCAACCATAAGTTGGTTGCCATCTGCCCATGGCTTCACATATGAAAAAGTGAAACCAATAACAGCCTCTTTGTCTTTTGCAACAAGAAACAAGTCGGGTTGTTTTCAAAATAATACTTGCAAATTGCGTTTGAACTTTCAGTTGTCCACCCCTCGCTCAAAACATTGCTATTATAAATATCCATCAAAATTTTTGCACATTGTTTGATGTCTTGTGCTGTTGCCGTTTGAATCTTCATCCTATTCTCCTTATGGCTTCATGTATAATTATACCACTTCTCGCGGCGACTTCCAACTTTTTTGCATGGCTTTTTGCCGCCCTTGTTCATGCTTTTGGTGGAAAAATTTGAATGAAAGATTGTTTTCTTATTGACGGTTCCAAGCAATGATCATCAAACCAAGTGTCAAAAAATCGCTCGGCTGAAAAGTAGTTATAGCCGTCTTTGTTGCCGTCGTAGGTATCGCTTGGGTCGGCGAATATCAAAACATCTTGCTCCTCATTGTCTTTGTTCACCTCGTCAAACCCAATAACAACACGATAGTGTCCGCCGTCTTCACAATTTTCAACAATCAGCGGTATCTTTTTGTCAATGCTCTCAATGGCGAACTTCTTGAAATCACCATATGTTTCAAAGCAGATTCCATCGTCGTTTTTCATGTCGTAGGTGGAAAAAACCTTCAAGCCTGTTAGCATTTTCAAAGCGTTTATGAGGTCAATAAGGCGAGTGCCTGTGTACTCTTTTGAATGGCACAACGCTGCAAAGTCCATCTCAGCTGGCACCTTTATTCCATAGTAACCCAGAACCATCATAACGCACGAGATTCCACAGGTGTATTCAGTTGTTTGTTGAAGCGTTTCAAACTTTTCAATCAAGTGCAAGTGTTCATTCGCTTTCAAATTATAAAAATCAAAACTCTTATAGTAGTTCATACTCTCCTCGCCCTCGCCTATTTTCGCGTCTTTCATACTCTCTCCGCTTTTGCTTCTGGACTTATTTAAGCCCAGCAATCAAATTTTTTATTTTTTCAAAAATTTCTATATTGTCTTTATACCCACGCGGATTGAGCGGCGACGGATGATATATTGGTATTAAAGTATATGCCAACGAATTGATTTCGATTTCAAAAGTCTTTCCAACAACATCGGCAAACTTGTTTATTTTTGTGCCCAGCAGAGCTTGCGTTGGAAACAATCCCATTGTCACGATTATTTTGCACGGAATGTCTTCAAGTTGCTCATAGAGTATTGGCAAGCAATTTTGCGTGCAAAACCCCAGATTTTTTCTGTTTTCAATCACACATTTGCAACATTCCGTGAAATATATGTCATTAATTGAATAGCCAATGTTTTTTAGCAGATTATTTAGTACTCGCCCCGTCCCCTGCAACTTCCCAGAAGAATTATAAAACGCCCGCTTTGACTGTATCCAACCGTCTTTCGCAGGGCTTTCCCCTATCACAACAAACGGAGTTGTTCCCAGCTGTATCGACGGCTCAACAAGTTTTGGCAGTACGCCACACAAACTGCAACTTTCAATCTTGCTTTTGATTTCCATATAAATTATTATACCACTTCTCGCATTAGTCTCCAACTTATTTATTCAAAAAAGCACGCACTTTGTGCGCGCTTTTTGTTTGAAAAACTATTCAAAGTCCACCAAGTTTTCGGTGGTGATGCTCCACTCTTTATAGCTTTCGCTAATTTGCGAACTATGCTTTGGAAAATTCAAAACGAACTTGTCCCAAAACTTAACCGCGCGCAAGTTTTCAAGCCGTGTTGAAAACGAGAACTCGCCGCCAAAGAGATTGATGATTTCAGCGGCAAACATAGTGGCATTATTTTTCCCCCTGAACTTAGGCAAAACATAAAATTCGGCAATCTCAAAGTGCTTTGGTTCAAGCTCCCGCACCAGCGCCAACCCGGCAAATTGGTTGTTCTCGCTCAGCAAAAACGGATACCTGTCCTTGTCTTCCCAGTAGCAATCAAACCACTTGTAGATTGGCTTTTTGTTTTTATCAAACTTTATTGTTGGATCAAACTGAGACAGCTCCAAAAGGTAGTCGATGAAGTATTTTCTCACCTTTTCCTTATCGTTCTCCCCCACAAGTTGTATTTTTTTCATTTCTTCTCCTTTTGTTGAAATCATTGACAATTGCTAATCAAGTCGTGGTTTTGCAAGCGTGTAGAATTTGTCAATGATTTCGCAAAATTCTTTTGGAAGTTTATTTCTAGCCTGCTGTTTTAGATCTTGGTCAATCCCAAACAACGCTTCTGCCATACTTCCAACAATGCACGCGTTTGTGTCGGTGTCGCCGCCGAAATATATCGCTTTTTTGATGGCTTCTTCAAACGAATTTGAACTAAATAACGCAAACAAGCAGACATCGATTGTTTCGTGGCAAGTCAAATTGAAGTGCGTTAACCTAGGCTTTTTGATTTTCAGTTTCAGCTTGTCCATAATTTCTTCTTTCGAAAGACCCTGCCTTGCATAGAAGATGATCAGCGCAATCGTCGTGGCGCACGAAATCGCTTCCTCTGTGTTGTGCGACGGGATTGTGCAAAGCCGCGCGTTCTTGACAACCTCTTCTTCGCTTTCAAAGAAATTCCCAACCGGTGAAATTCGCATCATTGCCCCGTTACCCGCACTATTTCCGTCGGCCTTTCCTTTCGCCCAATTCGTGAAGTTTGGCGAGAACATCGACTTGAAATATGGAATACCCTTTGGTATTTTTTCGTCAAATTCGAGTGCATACTCCCTGAGCTTTTTCTCGTAGCTTTGCTTGTTTATAATCGCGTCGGCAACAGCAACTGTGAGAATAGAATCATCGCTGAAAAACGCATCGTCCTCAATGATCTTTCCAATCTTCACCTTGCAATGGCGGCTCACCTGCCCAAACTCATAGACCGACCCCGCCAAATCTCCAATAATCGCCCCAAACATTTCCTCTCCTTTCATTTCCATTATACCACCTTCTCCCCTTTCTTCCAAACCTTTCTCGCAAGAAATCACAATATAAGCGCCACCTCAAACTTCAAGTATTGCTTTTTATACAAATAATTGATTTGATTTGAAATTTGTTATATTAAAGATTTAATTTAAGAAATTAATTATTCATATTGGTTAAGTTCCTTTTTGATTCTTGATATGGTATAATTTCATTTGAAAAGACAATTGGATTAATCCAGTTTTAGTTCCCTATTGGATTTTGGTATGGTATAATTTATTCCGACGAGGATTGGTTGCATGATAAGTTTTAGTTCCCTATTGGATTTTGGTATGGTATAATTCTGTTAAGAAACATGAAGCCCTTATCAAGTGTTTTAGTTCCCTATTGGATTTTGGTATGGTATAATATTGAAAGTTAAGCCTGCGTCACCGCAATTGTTTTAGTTCCCTATTGGATTTTGGTATGGTATAATCCGCGCGGGCGGCATTCTTGACGATAGCATGTTTTAGTTCCCTATTGGATTTTGGTATGGTATAATTCTTGTATTTGACAAAATGTCATACAGATAGTTTTAGTTCCCTATTGGATTTTGGTATGGTATAATTTTTGCGCAGCTCTTTCATATCGTTTGACAGTTTTAGTTCCCTATTGGATTTTGGTATGGTATAATAGTTTTTCTCGCCACTGTGTCATCTAGTGAGTTTTAGTTCCCTATTGGATTTTGGTATGGTATAATGGAAACTAAAATAGAGTGAACAGGATTATAACCCAACCATAGGTTTTAGTTCCCTATTGGATTTTGGTATGGTATAATTAAAAGGCTCAGTTTTTGCATGGATTAAAAGTTTTAGTTCCCTATTGGATTTTGGTATGGTATAATAAAAGCAACAAGCCCCAATAAATTAGGACAGTTTTAGTTCCCTATTGGATTTTGGTATGGTATAATAACCATCAAGTGAAAAAGCATAACCGTCTTGTTTTAGTTCCCTATTGGATTTTGGTATGGTATAATTTTAACTCCATGATGGATTTTTTCAGCTCAGTTTTAGTTCCCTATTGGATTTTGGTATGGTATAATTAGCGTTTTCACTGGCAAATTGATACCTAAGTTTTAGTTCCCTATTGGATTTTGGTATGGTATAATAGGGCGGTCGCACGGAGGTTAAAAATTATGGTTTTAGTTCCCTATTGGATTTTGGTATGGTATAATTGGAGCAATTTCCTCACCACAAGAAAGATAGTTTTAGTTCCCTATTGGATTTTGGTATGGTATAATCAATAATCGATATTATATATACGGCAAAAAGTTTTAGTTCCCTATTGGATTTTGGTATGGTATAATAGGCAACTAAAAACAAAGAGTTCAACATTCGATATTTTCGTTCGTTGAACTCTTTTTCATTATAATGATTTTTTCGAAATTTTAGAAAAAACTTAATTGATTGCTTTCAACTTTTTTCTCTTTTTTCAAAGGAACACCAGTTAAAATCTTCATTGAGGAATATTGTTTTTCAGTCACAATCATAGAGCGCACTGAACCTGTTTTGGGAACTTTTACCGCAACTCTGTCCTGATGCAGTTGAGCTGATTCCAACGTGTTGCACACTCTTCCATAGAGGCTATATTGTATCATATAGAAGCCATCTTTTATCAAAAAGTTCCTAAATTGTGTTGCCTCTTTTCTTTCAACAGCAGTCACAACGGGCAAATCAAAAAAGACCAAGATTCTCATAACTCTACTCATACTTGTGCACATTGAGCCCAACAATTTTGATTTGTTTTATTTCTCTCTTATTTGTTTTCAAACATTCCAAAAAACTCTCAACATAAATATCGATCGCGTTTGAGAGCGTTTGCATTTTACCATCAACTTCAACGTCTATATTAATTATATTATAAATCCGTGTTTTTATCTCGGTTGTGACAGCAGTTTCTTTATCAAGATAAATTTTCACAAACAAGTCCACAATTGGCCTAAATGGTTCCATCAGATCATCTGCCAAATTAAATTGGTTGAACTGATTTGAATGTTTTATTCCCCAAAACGGCATGAGGCCATGCACAACTATACTTCGCGCAACAAATCCGCGTATGATTGCATAACCATAGTTCAAAAATGCATTGATAATGTTATCGTTCCTACGCTTGAAGTCTTTGTTAAACAATTCTTTGAAATAAATTTGACTTGCTGTTGCTTCAACGTTGCTGCTATCATCACTCAGCACACTATCAGCCAAATTTTTGAGTTTGTCATTCCCGCCACAGATATTCAAGACTTCGTTTTGATTCCTAATTTTATTTTTTACAACATTTTGCCATAGTTGTTTTATCAATGGTTTGCTTGCACCAATTTGATGGTTGTAGTTCAAAATATTATAATGTTGGCAATATGGCAGCAACACGCCACAGGGCAAGTGTTTTTCGTCGCAAACAAAGACCAAAACACCGTTCTGCGCAAACTGAGAAAGAGTGTAATTTGAAATGCTTCCACTCATATTTTCTATCATAACGCTATTAATGTCTTCAAGTGGATAATCGTTTTGCTGTTCTGAGTTTTTCAAAAACACCTGGTTGTTCTTTATGTTTATATGCGCTTCATTGCCCACAAAAATATTAATATAACCCATTAAAGTTCTTTCCTTGTTTCCTTAGGCGCTTTGTATATGTTGCCCATAATATCAACATAATATTTTTCAATATTTGGCAGCGTTTTAACACCTAAATTATCTCTTTTGTAACACCTATCATGAGTAAGGACCTCAATGCTAGCATTTGCAATATTTGTTCCATTATAATATCCAAGCAACTCTTTCACCTTTATTTTATCTGGCTTCTTCGATAATGGATTATTAAATGTCTTAACACACTCCTTTTCTTCATTGAAGGTTAACTTTATTAGGTCGTTTTGATAAAGACTGAAACAAAATTCAAAACCATCATCAATTTCAGTCCATTCTTTTCCTATTTCCACAACTTTATTAGGCAATTTCTTTGCATAATAATCACTCACATAGACTGGACACAAGAAATATTTATTGGCCTTTTTGAAAACATCAACCCTTACCATACCTCCGTTTGCCGCCGCCCCATTTGGAGTTTTCACATAGCTTGACGCTTTAACATAAGCTTTAACCTTTCTAACAACAGGCCCATCCGTTCCGTCCTTTCTAGGTTTTCTAAATTCTATGTTTGGCGTTATTTTCCCATTTTCAATCAAGTAATTTTTGAGCTTCAAATATAACAATCTATCACTTTCTGGTTTATAGTAATCCTCAATAGATTGATTTGGATACTTATCCCCTTTCAAAGGAACAATTTCAGGTTTGTTTTTCACACTAAGATTTTCAATAGAAACACTCTTTATCAATCTTTTTGTGTTTCCATACTCACGATCACTCATCATTGTTTCTTGGTGAATTGCGCCCGTCAGTTTTGTTGTTTTCATTCTGCTGATAAACACTGGCTCCGCACCCGCAGTCTCTTCTTCGCTATAACCAAGATTTATCAGTTCTTGTTTGTCGCTTTGCGAAAATTCATTGCGATAGTAGTCAACTTTTCCGCGAATTTCCAGTTCCTTCACGAAGTTCAAGTATGGCGGAGTTAACCTATCGCTCATCAAATCAATGCCAAGCTGTTCCAATTCATCTTTTTCTTGTTTATTCAAAACTTCACCAGTTTTCTTGCTGATGAAAACATTATGCTTATCATCAAAAACAAATTTTTCTTTCAGCATATTAAACTTTGTAATTTTTTGAATTTCGCTATTTGATACTGTTGAAATGATGGCTGCGTCAATACAATGGTGAATATCACCATCATCACGAATTTTGTTGATACCCCAAAACTTCCTAAGATAACTTGTAACCGCCCCATTAACACTTCTTATAACATTCTTTTTTTCGCGTTGGCTTGGCTCAACTTTGAGGTATTTTTGCATGAGGTTGAGCATGAAACGAGAAATATATCTTGTATCGTTAAGATTGCGTTCAATAAAATATTTTTGTTGTTCTTCGCCATACTTTTCCTTTAACAACCTGGTTTCTTTTTCTCTATTTTTCAAAAGAACAACACGCCCAACAAACTCAGCCCACTTGTTTTTATCATCGCCCATGTATTCAAACGGAGTTCTGTTGCCCTTGTTCTGGTTTTCCTGAGCCAGAACCAAAACCTTATTATTAAAGCTATCATCCATACTTCTGCTGAAAGGCAAAATATGGTCAATTTGCACATAGTTTGGCTCGAAAAGTCTGCTAAACTCTATTGGTTTTCCACTATATATACATTTACCATTCTGCTCATTATACAATTTATATTTCAGCAAATCCAAGTAGGTCGGTTTAACAAGTCCAAATTCCTTTAAGTTCTCGCGCGCTTGATCGTTTTTTAGCAAGTTTTCATCTTGCCTTTTCTGCATTTTCTTTCTTTCAGAAAAGTCTCTACTCATATCTCTTGCAAGTTCGATGTTAACTTGTTGAGGAGAACCATATTCCTTTATTATTGCATTGATGATTCTTAATGTTTGGTGAACCGCCCTTTTAACAACTGGAGAGGTTATATCTTCAAGTGTTTCATCAATTTCCTTGCCTTTGAGATATTTCATCTTTTCTGTTTCAAAGCTTGAATGATTATAGCCAGCACTTCTTGCTGCGATATCATATCTCTCGCCCTTTTCAAGATAAGGAATCATCTTCGTCATTGCAATAATACTCAAAGAACCAAACTGCTCAAAACTCAGTTCTTTAATGCTATTTTGCTGCTCAACAGAAAGCCCCTTTAACAAATCGCTGTTTTCAATATACTTTTGAATATTTTGCTCACTTTTATTATACGAAAGTATTGTTGCAACCTCGTCGATAAGTTGAATATTGTCATATGAGCTTTCCAGTTCCAACGCCTTCCTGATCGAATAACTCTTTGTCATACTAAAAAATGTTGCTTTTTCGCTTGACGCAACCAGTTCTTCATCAGTCAGTTCAACATCTCGCTTGCCTTGATATCTGCAAAGATTGAATCGCTCACTAGTTGGCAAAGACAACAACTTTCTTATTTGAGAAAATTTGAGCTGCTCTTTCTCCCTGATCTCTTTTATTAGAATATTTCGTTGTTCTTCTGTTAAAGGTTCATCATTGATTCTTAGATTGTTTATTTTCGAAAGCGCATTGAAATATTCAAATGTATATGTTGCCTTTGGAGCTCTTGGTTCACCATTTTCGAACGTACACATTCCAACTTCGAATTTGGCAGAGTACGGACTTGGTTTCCCAGGGCCTTGATCAAATGTCCTCTGCGCAGAAAAAATACTAAGCACATTCTCAATGAATTGCTCGTCGATTTGAGGATAATACTCTTTTTGTTTTTCAAGAATTTGCCTTATTTCATCTTTTAGCAAACTTCTATAAAAGCAATTTTGGTAATCTCCTGAATGGTTTCTAATGTTATATATCTCGCGCCCGCATTGTTCAATCTTGAATCTATTGTCAAAATAAAGAGCTTCGCCGACAGTTTTGTAGCCTCCATCGGTCAAGAACTTCGTGTTGCTATTTAATGATTCAAGCAACTTTCCTTCTTCACTTCCACCATTCTTGCGATTACTTTCAAAGCCTCTTCTTTTGAGAATATTGAGAATTATTTTTATGATTTCTCCACAACTAACTTTTTCTTTTATAGCTTTTGAGCGCAACCAATAAACATCTTCATTGGAAACGCTGGCCAGTTGTTTTTCAACATCAACACCAAAAGTCCTTTGCAATAGTGCCTTCATTCTTTGCTTTCTCAACGCCTTTCTGCGCGTGCGACGACGCAATCCGCGCTTTTCGCGTCGATTTTTGGCAGTGCTCTCACCAGTCTTTTCCACTTCATTTGGACTAAACGTCCTGACACCCAACTTTATTATTCTTGTTGGTTCTTCGGTTACAGGGTCATTTTCCAAAACAGCCCAACCAACACTTCCAACGCCAATATCTAAACCGATTCTATACTTATTCATTAGTATCTCCTAAGCAACTATAATTAACGACATAATAACACACTTTTCATTCGTTGGCTAGTATTTTTCAAACAAAAAGACCACCTTCTCAGGTGATCACTTACTGGATGGGCTTTCGCCCACCATTATTTTAGTAACCTATTGAACTTTGGTATGGTATAAGTTACATTTTCATTTTATAGTATCTTTCCCCTTTTGTCAATAATTTTCAAACATAATTTTTTTTCAATAAATTTTATTGCCGCTGAGCATACTAACACTAACCAGCGCAGAAAACAAATTTTATGATATTTTCTTTTTTTGCGTGCTTTTGCGAAAGTTTATGCTATAATGGCGGTGTGGAGAAAAAAATGAAAGTATATAACAAACTTGTGAGGGATAAAATTCCTGAAATCATCGCTGCGGACAACGGCAGAATTTGCTCAACCAGAATAATGAACGACAAAGAATACTTGCTTGCACTCAACCAAAAAATGCAAGAGGAACTCATCGAATATCTTGAAAGTGGAAGCGTTGAAGAACTGGCGGATTTGGAAGAGGTTTTGCGAGCAATTCTCGACATCAAGAAAGTTCCGTATAGCGAATTTGAAGAGATAAGAAATTCAAAAGCAGAAAAACGCGGTGCGTTCAAAAAGAAGATTTTTCTTGAAAATGTGAAAGAACCTGATGAACCTGACAGATAACGGCTCAGTTTTCGTATAACAAAAAGTCGAGCTTTCGCTCGGCTTTTTGCTTTGAGAATTTATTCAAAACATTCATTTTCTTGGCATATTTATTTATATTTTATTCTTTCGCATCATGAAATGAGTTCGAGATTCGTCATATGTTTCAAAAGCCCAGCCTCTCATATAAGTGTTTTGCGGGATTAGATTTGAAAACGCGCAAAAGGATGACACAATTTTTGTGCTCTTTAATGATTTCTTTTAATATTGTTGTTCCTATTCCCTTGCCCTGCCATTTGGGCAAAATGCAAAGGTTCCCCTGCTCGTATTCGCCGCTTGGCAAAAACTTGCCATTTTTGAACCCAATTTCTTCATTGCCGCATAGGATAATCTCTATATTTTCTTTTTCATCCTTGAGAAAACTATCAAACATTTTGTGCTGAACTGCGTCGTCCCAACCGCCAAAATATTCATCAACATATTTCTTATAGCCGATTTTCTTCACATCATAAATGAAGTCATAGTCAGCATCGCTATATTTTCTAAAACTAATTTTTTTCATAATTACTCCTTCGACTTATTGCCTATACTCCATAAGAACTAAACGATTATAAATTATAATACTCTGTTGTGGGTTCGTCCAAAAAATAAATAAGACTATTTTGTGTTTTGAATTCTAGCCCTGAGTATGTGGGTTTTTGAACAAAATTAAACCTTTTATCATTTTTATAGGTTTTGAAAAATATATCATAGTCTGTCACGCGAAAATCTGGCGCGGCAAGCCATGGCAGTCTTGTTTCATCAAACTTGCGAACTTTAATGATTTTGAGCATCCCAAATTGAGTTTTTATAGGTTTATGAAACACATAAAAATTACCTCGTTCAGTTTCTTCTATCACCCTTGCAATCTTTTTTGCTTCTTCATCAAGCATGGCTTTATGTTCTTCTGACCTTGGAAAAATGTCAATAAAATCAACACCTTCAACATATTTTAGCGTTGAGATGTCTTTTTCGCAATCTTTCAAACATCCTATGATAATGCTATTAATATTAGAATAGTTCATATTTTTTTTCCTCCCTCAAAGTCACGAGTGTATATGTTAATATAAGATTCCTATTTGATTTTCATCCAGCTTACTTTATCTCAAAACTCCACCTGACGTGTTGGGCGGCAAAATATGGGCAGTGCTCTTTGTCTATGTCAGAGTCATGCTCAATGCCTTCCCAAGCAGCCCAAAATATTCTTCCGTTTTCAATGAACATCGACGCTTCAAAAATCCAATTTGGGTCATCGTCGGGGTCTATTGATGTTCCATTTCCCTTAATAACATTGGTTTCAACATCTCCATCACATTCGAAAAGAGCCTCTCCACCCCAACAAACAAATTTAATATATTGTTTGTTGCCCTTTTTGTATTTGTCTATCACGAGGGTATCATGGAACCACAACAGCGCCTCCATCACCCCGTCAATGTCCTTTTGGCTCTTTATCTCAAACCACTCTTGGAACTTTACCTTTAATTGCATCTCTTTGCAGCGAGGCAATACCGATTCCAGGGGCTCAGCGTTAAGAATCCAATCATACCCACGATCTTCATCGCGCTCAATCCAATTCTCATTGCTCACGTCATAGATGAACACTTTGTGAAGAATTGCGCGATTAATCGTCTCAAAGACCGTGACTCTAATCAGCTTTTCGTTTGCCTCGTCCATGACAAGAAATTCTCGCTCTTCCTCGGTTTTATGAACGGCAAACACCTCTGCGTCATAGAACCCGTTTTTAGTCTTTATTCGTGCACGCATACTTTTGCCCTCCAAATATGATTGTAACCGTGCATCAAGTTCTTGTCAAGCCAAACTGGCGGCATATTTGTTGCGTGACAAGTCACGCGAAAAGTAATGGCGTTCTGCTTTTCCGCCCGTTCGAATCCCTAACCCCTTGGAGAGAGGGATTCGCTCCTCGTCGAAGTGCGAGCTTTGTGGCGGGCAATCACTTGTTCCGCCTCTCTATCGAACCGGCGGCACAACCAACCGCACCTAGCATCATCTTTTGGGTTAAAAGTCAATTGAAAAAATCGCCATACAGCAGTAGTGTTATGGCGATTTTTTTCTTGCCTTTTATTCCCAAAATCTAACGCAATCTGCTACCCTGGTCGATAGAATAAGTATAACAGGGTGAAACTAATAAAGGTTTACTTCGTTTCAGCCAGCCCCTTAAAGTTAACGCTACTCCTGTTGTGGATGTTATATAGTATAAAGCAGCAGATAGGGTGAAGATTATGAAATATGCAAAGAAAGAAAAAGCCTTAGACCTGTTTGGTCAAGGCTTTGCACTTTCTGTCGCAAATTTTGTGATATTCGCCCTATGTGCGTGAACTTTTGTCGCGTGACAAGTCACGCGAAAAGTAATGGCGTTCTGCTTTTCCGCCCGTTCGAATCCCTCAATTCACACTAGATAAAATGAAATCCGGACACAAGGTTCGGATTTCGTTTTATATGGCGGAGAGAGAGGGATTCGCTCCGCATCGCTATCGCGACCGCCCACTTCCGTGGGCTTGCTATCACGCCGGCCGCTAAAAACGCTCCACTGGAGCATTTTTTTAACGCGGCGTTCGAATCCCTCACAAACTTCGTGAGATAAAAAAATCGGGCATAAGCCCGACTTTTTTTATCTGGCGGCACGTCGGCATCCGAATTTGAACTAAATTTATATATCACAAAAAAGCGTTTTGCCATTAAATTTGCGCTAACTCAATTTAACTTATATCAGCATGGCATCTGTTTATATTTCAGTTGAGACCATTTTATAAGTACGATTTTTTGTGCTTACACTTTCTTTATAGATATTATAACCCTTTTCACGAGCTACATCAATTAAAAATTTTTGATTTGCTTGCGATATTTTACTTCCAAGATAAATCGCCGTCGGCTTTTTTATTACAAAACCAATATCCTTTTGTAACAAAGTATAATCATTTGTATTAGTGTATATAATTCTCCATTCTTTTTCTTCCTTCCACTCTTTTGCCTTATGAATTATAATCCTAGCCCAAATCAGTGAGTCTATCGGTCCAAGCATTTGTTGTTTGAAATCATTGTTTACTCCACCAAACATATATATTAATAATTCATCTAATAAAAAAGAACGCAATATATTATGTATCTTTACATTACCTTCTGAAACATATTGCGCACCTTGTCCAGGCGGCTGTTTGGACGGCGGGGCTGGATGACTGGCTTGCCGACAGCGGCCTGATACCCTTTC
>CANQQH010000003.1 GCA_947625955.1 uncultured Clostridia bacterium
GAAACGACCTTGAAAGTGAAGAAATAACATTTAATAACCTTCTCAAAAAGCTTGATAGTCTTGACGGCGAGTTCTGGCTGACTTTCATGACCAGCCACCCAAAAGACATCAGCCAAGAGGTCATTAACACCATCGCAAG
This sequence comes from uncultured Clostridia bacterium, assembly GCA_947625955.1. Classification (GTDB taxonomy): domain Bacteria; phylum Bacillota; class Clostridia; order Christensenellales; family UBA1242; genus UMGS2069. The sequence goes on from CANQQH010000003.1 coordinate 140, forward strand.
TTCAAAGCACATCATGCACTATCTGCATTTGCCTGTGCAGTCGGGCAGCGACAGGATTTTGAAACTCATGAACAGAAAGTATTCTGCCGCCGACTATCTCAAAAAAATCGACTACGCAAAGAAGAAAATCGAGGGCGTTGAGTTTTCGTCGGACATCATCGTTGGTTTTCCAACTGAGACCGAAGACGACTATCTCATGACCGAAGAAATCGTGAAAAAGGTTCGCTATGAGCAGCTTTTCATGTTTATCTATTCAAAGCGAAAGGGTACTGTTGCCGAAAAACTCGAAGGCCAAGTTGACCTTGCAACCAAAAAAGATAGGCTAAAACGCCTCATCGCGCTCCAGAATGAAATTGGAAGTGAGGTTGCAAAAAAATATATTGGCAAGACTGTTGAAGTTTTGGTAACCGACCGCCACCCAAAGAAAAAGGGGTATTTGATAGGCTCAACTTTCTCAAACAAGAATGTAAATTTTATGGGCGACGAAAGCCTTATTGGCAAGTTTGTTAAGGTTGAGGTTGAAAGCAGCAAGCTCACAGTTCTCAGCGGGAAATTGAAGGAGGCATAGGATGAAAGAAATTGACAGAGACAGGCTCTCTCCAATGATGAAGCACTATCTCGCAACAAAGGATAAATATAACGATTGCATAGTTTTTTATAGGCTCGGCGACTTCTATGAAATGTTCTTCGACGACGCCGAACTTTGTTCAAGGCTTCTCGACCTCACGCTCACCGGGAAAGAGTGCGGACTTGAAAAACGCGCGCCAATGGTCGGGCTGCCTTATCACGCCGCCGATACCTATGTTGCCAAGCTCCTCGAACATGGCCACAAGGTTGCCATCTGCGAGCAGCTCACCGACCCAAGCGAGTCAAAAGGTCTTGTTGAACGCGACGTTATAAGGGTTATAACCCCGGGAACAACAATTGAAGACGAAGCTTTGAAGGCCGACAAAAACAACTTCATCATGTGCGTTTATGCGCTCGACACCAACATCGGCGTTTGCTGGGCAGATATTTCAACAGGGCTCATGGAAATGTGCGAATTTAGTGGCGACGACTCCATAAAATATCTTGACGACACGCTCTCGCGCATCAAGCCAACTGAGATAATTTGCAGCAGTGGGGCAAAGGCTCTTGAAGCGAGACTTTCAACAGTTAAACTTTCTGTTGTGCCTGAGTTTTATATAACCGAGGATTCTTCATATCATCTTGCAAAGTGCGAGAAGGCAATAAAGAAGCAATTCAAAGTCAACTCACTCGACGTTTTTGACGCAACAAACAAAAAATTCGGCATCCGAGCCTGCGGCGGTCTGCTTGCATATCTTGAAGAAACGCAAAAGAGGGTCATCAGCAACATCAAAAAACTTAGTGTTGTGAAAGACGACAGGTATATTCATATCGATATCAACACCAGGCGCAACCTGGAACTTGTTGAGAGTATGAGCCTCAAAAAGAAAAAAGGCTCGCTCCTTGGCCTTCTCGACAACACCAAAACCAGTATGGGCGCGCGCAAAATGAGGCTTTTTGTTGACCAACCTTTGCGCGATGAAAAGCAAATAAACATGCGTCTTGACGGCGTTGAAGAACTATATAAAAGTCAAATTTTGCGCGAAAGCATTGGCGAGATTCTTTCGCTTGTGCAAGACATTGAAAGAAAATGCAGCAAAGTTTCAGCAGGAACAATAATGCCAAAGGAGTGTCTCGCTCTTGGCGAAACGCTGCTTCTCATTCCAAAATTGAAACTTCTTCTTGACCCGCTTTCAAGCGAAATACTCAAAGAGGCAAACTCCAAACTTCGCGACCTCAGCGAAATTGCAACCATGCTCAAAGACGCCATCAACCCTGAGTGTTCGTCTAACATCAAAGACGGCGGCTACATCAAAAAAGGCTTCGATCCAGAACTAGACAAAATTCGCCAAACAAGTGAATATGGCAAGCAATGGCTTGCAGAACTTGAACAAAACGAGCGCGAAAAAACTGGAATCAAGAACCTCAAAACCGGCTATAATCGCGTTTTTGGCTACTATATCGAAATCAGTAAATCATGGCTCAACCAAGTTCCATCCAACTACATTCGCAAGCAGACCATGACAACAGGGGAAAGGTATATAACTCCCGAACTCAAAGACATGGAATATAAGATTCTCAACAGCGTTGAAGAGGCTGGCAAACTTGAAGCGAAAATCTACCAGCAAATCAAGGACACACTGGCGTCATATATTGATGTTTTGCTTGAAATTTCCGACGCAATCTCAACGCTCGACTGCCTTTTGAGCTTCGCTTCTGTGAGCCAAAAATACCACTACACAAAACCACTCATCAGTTCAAGTTTCAACCACATCAAAATTGTTGATGGCAGGCATCCTGTTGTTGAGTCGCTCATGGACTCAAATCAATTCTCACCAAACGACACAATTTTGGACGATAACGAGAACAGAATCATGCTGATAACAGGCCCAAACATGGCGGGAAAATCCACCTATATGCGTCAAGTTGCGATCATAACTTTGATGGCGCACATCGGGTGTTTTGTTCCTGCAAAGTCGGCAGAAATCAGCATTGTTGACCGCATCTTCACGCGTGTTGGTGCGAGCGATGATCTGGCTTTTGGTCAGTCAACTTTCATGGTTGAAATGACCGAGGTTGCCAACATCCTCAACAACGCAACAGACAAGAGCCTTATTATTCTTGACGAGGTTGGAAGGGGAACTTCAACCTACGACGGGCTGAGCATCGCCTGGGCGATCATGGAATATCTTTCAAAGCACCTGAGAGCCAAAACGCTTTTTGCAACGCACTATCACGAACTCACCGAACTTGAAGGCAACATCGCGGGCGTGAAAAACTATCGAATCATGGTCAAAGAACTGACCGACAGCATTATTTTCCTTCACAAAATCGCAAGAGGCAGCGCAAACAAGAGCTTTGGTATTGAAGTTGCCAAACTCGCTGGGCTTCCAGACGAAATACTTTTGCGTGCGAAAGAAGTTTTGAAAATTCAAGAGGACGCAAACCGCGAAGCTACCAAAGAGACCGGAAACAATATCGATGTTGAAAAGTATCAGCCGGGCGGGGCGGAGATAATCAACATTCTTCGCGACCTCGACATGGACAACATCACTCCACTCATGGCGTTTGGCACTCTTCAAAATCTTGTTGACAAAGTGAAAAAATAAGGAGGCAAAAAATGGCAAAAATCAATGTTCTACCAAGCGAGGTATATAACTATATCGCGGCAGGTGAGGTTGTTGAAAGGCCGGCATCTGTTGTGAAAGAACTTGTTGAAAACAGTATCGACGCTGGTGCAACTTTTATTGAAATTGAAATTGTTGGCGGCGGCATCGAGTCAATACGCGTCACGGATAATGGCTCGGGAATTGAAGAAGAGCAAATGGCAACCGCATTTTTGCCGCACGCAACAAGCAAAATAAAAGAGGCAAAGGACCTTGACAATATTTTCACCCTGGGTTTCAGGGGTGAGGCTTTGGCGTCTATTGCCGCCGTCAGCAAAGTTGAAATGATAAGCAAGCCCAAAAAACAAGAAACTGCTTTCAAAATCCAAATCGAGGCAGGAAAGATTCTTGCAAAGCAGCAGTGCAGCGGAAAAGACGGAACGCAAGTGAAGGTTGACGACCTCTTCTTCTGCGTTCCAGCAAGGAAGAAATTTTTGAAAAAAGACAAGAGTGAGGAGCAGGAAGTAACAAACCTTGTTTCAAGGTTCATTTTGGCTCATCCAGAGATATCTTTCACCTATATTGCCGACTCAAAAACCATCCTTTCCTCATCAGGTTCTTCACTCAAAGAGGCAATGTTTTCAGTCTATGGCAAGAGTTCAATCGAGGAAACGCTTGAAGTAAACCTCGAAAAACCGCCATATAAAATCAGCGGCTTCGTTGGAAGACCAAGCTATTCAAAGCCAAACAGAACCTATCAAACGCTCATCATAAACGGCAGATATGTTATCAACCAAACGGTCATCAGCGCCGTTACAAACGCGTTCGGCGAAATGCTTATGAAGAGAAAATATCCTTTCTTTATTCTCAATCTCAGCCTTCCTGCTGAAAGCGTTGATGTTAATGTGCATCCAAACAAACTCGACGTCAGGTTTGAAAACTCTTCAAGGGTCTATACACTTGTTTTCGAGGCTGTTGCAAGAGCGCTCAGCAGCATGGACTATGTTTCTTCCGCCACCGACAACGAGCTTGACGAAATTCTCAAAACCGAAATGGAAAGTGCTTCAAGCCTTTCAGATGTTCGCATAACAGAAGTGAAGCCCGCACCAAAAATCGACAAGGCGGGAGTGAATTTGAACCCATTCTCGTTCAATCCATCGAACATGTCGGAAAAAGAAAAGCACGAAACAAAAGAAACCATTATGGACGCAATGGAAAATAATGCGTACAGCGGCGTTAAGGATGGCTTCGGGCTTGGCTCAAAACTGCTTGAACGCCTCGCCAACACGAATAACAAAGACACGGATTCTTCAAACTACACAATAGACAAAAAGGTTTCGCAGCAAAACTTCGATTTGGAAAAAACCATCAAAAAAGTGGGGAAGGTTTTCAACACCTATCTCATCGTTGAAGTTGACGACGACATCTTCTTCATCGACCAACACGCGGCCCACGAAAGAATATTGTATGAAAAGTTCAAGCGCGAATATGACAGCAAGCAAATAGTCATTCAGCCGCTGCTTTTCCCATATGTTTTGAGCCTCAACTCGCTTGAATCTGGGATTCTAAGCCAGAACATTCCTGTTATGAAAACGCTTGGCTTTGATGTTGAAGAATTTGGCAAGAACACTTTCAAAGTGAATGCTGTTCCTGCGCTTGTGAGCGAAATAAACTTTGATTCGTTCTTCTCAGAATTTTTGAGCGACAGCAAGAACATCGCAAAAAAGAGTAGCGAACTCATTCAAGACTATTTGATGCAGCACTCCTGCAAAAGCGCAATCAAGGGTGGAAACGACCTCACCGACAGCGAAATCAACCACCTCTATCAAGAGATGAGCAAAGAGAAAATTGCTTTGTTTTGTCCGCATGGGCGCCCTATTGCAATAAGGCTCAGCAGAAGCGAACTTGAAAAGTGGTTCAAAAGGATTGTGTGATGAAACAAAAACTAGTTGTTATTGTTGGCCCCACCGCCGTTGGAAAAACCAAGCTTTCAGTTTCACTTGCAAAAAAATTTGATGGTGAAATCATAAGTGCCGACAGCGTGCAGGTTTATCGGGGGCTCAACATCGGCTCTGCAAAAGTCACCAAAGAGGAAATGCAGGGAGTGAAGCATTATCTTCTTGACATCAAGGAGCCAACCGAGGAATACAACGCAAGCAATTTCAGCATCGACGCTAAAAAGGCAATAGCAGAGATTGCAAAAAAGCAAAAGCTTCCAATCGTTGTTGGTGGAACAGGGCTTTTTGTGAACAGCTTGCTCTTCGGCTTTTCAGTTGACGCAAAGAAAGACGAAGAATATAGAAAAGAACTTAATGAAATTGCACTCAAAGAGGGCCCGCAAAAACTCTATGAAATGCTTGAAAAAGTTGACAAGGAAAGCGCGAGTGAGATTCACCCAAACCACCTCACAAGAATAATACGCGCGCTTGAAATCTACCATGTTAGCGGCAAGAAAAAGAGCGACTTTGAGTCAAAGCAAGAAAGCGAGTTCGACTATCTCTTGCTCGCAATCGTAGACGACAGAAACACGCTCTATGAAAGGATCAACAAGCGCGTTGACCAGATGTTTGATGATGGGCTTGTTGACGAGGTGAAAAACCTTCTCGTGCATGGCGTGAAGAAAACCGACCAAAGTATGCACGCCATTGGCTATAAGGAAACAATTGAATATCTTGAAAACCACATCTCGCTTGAAGAGTGCAAAGAAAAAATCAAGCAGGACTCTCGAAACTACGCAAAGCGTCAACTCACATATTTTAAGAAGATGAAGGGAGTTATCATGCTTGAAAACAACGAAGACGAAATAGTTAAACTCGTGGAGGAATTTTATGACAGAAAGTGAAGCATTAAAAAAGATTGAAGAGTTCGAAAAGTCGCTCAAAAAACAATATAAGTGGCTCGACGACCTCGCGCTGAAAAACACTCAAAAGGTGCTCGACGCGTTCTATGAATCAGGAGTGAGCCTTGCGAATATGTCGGGCTCGAGCGGCTATGGCTATGAGGACATTGCAAAGCCAAAACTCTGTGAGGTTTATAAAAACATTTTCAAAAGTGAAGACGCAATCGTATGCCCGCAAATAACTTGCGGAACTCACGCCCTAACGCTGCCTCTTTTTGGAATCCTGCGTCCTGGCGACAAGGTTCTTTCGCTCACCGGAAAGCCATATGACACCATGGAAGATATCATCAACGGGAAAGAGGGCGAGCAAATTGGCTCACTCAAAGAGTTTGGAATTGAGTTTGTTTATGCCGAAATGAAGGGCAACAAAATAGATATAACGAAGTGCCAAAAACTTGCAAGAGAACTTCGTCCAAAGATGATATACATTCAGCGTTCAAGGGGCTATTCGCTCCGCGAGGCGCTCAGCGTTTATGATATTGGCGAGGCAATCAAAAAGGTGAAAGAGGTTTGCCCTGAAACAATCGCGATGGTTGATAATTGCTATGGCGAGTTCACGGAAGACAAGGAGCCAACCGAGTTGGGCGCCGACATCATCGCAGGGTCACTCATGAAAAATCCGGGCGGCGGGGTTGCGCCAACAGGGGGGTATATCGCAGGAAAAAAGGAACTGGTGAAACTTTCTGCCGGCAGGCTCACCGCCCCATCAATCGGGATTGAAGTTGGCTCATATATTGCGAGCTACTATCCATTTTTTGAAGGGATTTTCCTTGCACCTCACATGGTTGCAGGCGCGCTAAAAGGAAACATACTTCTTGGCAAAGTCCTTGATAGCGAAGGAATAAAAAGCACGCCAAAAGTCAATGTCATCCCGCACGACATCGTGCGCTCAATCAACTTTGAAAGCGAAAAAAGGCTGGTTGATTTTTGCCAGCTTGTGCAGAGGCTTTCACCAATTGATTCAAGGGCCGTTCCAATGCCTTGGGATATGCCCGGCTACAAAGACAAAGTCATCATGGCGGCGGGAACTTTCATTCAGGGCTCAACAATGGAGCTCTCTTGCGATGGTCCAATTCGCCCGCCATACATTTGCTATATTCAGGGCGGGCTCACCTATGAGCATTTGAAACTTCTGTGCCTGAGATATCTCATGAAATAAGCAAAGGAAAAAGCCTAGAATTTCATAGGCTTTTTTTCTATTGCTGCATAGAGATTAACATATTTGAGTCCTGAAACAGGGTTCGGGTTCTTCATTCGATAAACTCTGCCGTCTTTTAGGCTGAGCTGAATCCCATTGACGCCCTCAATGCCATAGCCACTAACTTCGCTGAGGGGAATGGTTATCGTTTGCTTTTGACTGAAAAGTTCAAACTCGTTTTTATAAAGGTCTAGTCTAAACACGCCAAGCGGCTGGCTTTTGAACTTGTCAATTTTCAAAAAAACTTCAAACCCTTCATCGCTGGTGATTGGAACTTTGCTGCTGAAAGAATCAAAATCCATATTCAAAAGCTGTTCCTTTTGCCATTTGTCCATTTGGTCAAGGCTGATAAGCGAGTGCCCGTGAACATAGCCATATTCGTCATAGGTTGCGTGGAAATCGCAATTTGAGCAGGTTATGTTGTTACCTTCGCCATGCAGGGTTGAAAAGGCTCTGCACTTTGGGCACATATACAAAAGCGTTTCAATATTTTTTGCAAGATTTTTCCCTGAGAACTTAACGTGTTCCTGCTCCTGAACCTCATATGCGTTCACGCGAAGATTCTCTTTCACAACATCATAGATTTCTTCAACAGACATTTTTTCAAGTTCTTCTGGCATCAAAATTTTTTTAACGGCACCATGCACGTGCCTTTTTCGCTTGACATGTGTCCAACGAGGAGAGGAGAAGTAGCCACCCTTGATATTATATATAACAACCGGCACATTGAGTTTTTTGAAAAGTTTTGCCGTGGATGGCTTGATAAAACTCATGTCGCCGGCGAACGACTTGTTGCCCTCAGGGAAAAGACCAACCGCAGCGCCACCTTTAATAACGCGCATAATTCCGCGAACGGTTTCGGCGTCGCTTGTGGACTTGGTGATAGGAATTGGGCAAACAAGATGCTCGATAAGTTTTCCAACTTTGAGAGAAGAGATATGGTCACTCATGACAAAATAAATAGGGCAGCTGAAACTTTTCATCATAAAAAAGGCATCATAGTCGGTTGTGTGGTTGCCAATAACGATGAATGGTGGCTTGATGTTGCATGGCTCGCATTTGTAGTTGAATTTGCCTTTGAGCAAACACGAAACGAATGGCCTTGCTATTTTCTGCCAAATTGTGTGCCTTTTTCTAACTTTGATTGTCATGACTTTCCCCCAACAAGTAATATAACACATTTTTGCTATGGTTGTACACACTTTTTGCAAATTTCAGCATTTTTTCATTAAAACTAACAAATGTTCAAAAATGTTTTGCGTCATCTTTCTATTGTGCTATAATTTATATATTTATTATATAAACTTAGGTGAGTGATTTATTATGGATTTATTCAAAAAGTGTTCAGAAAACCCAACAATTCTTTTAAGTGAGAAGGCAAAGGAAGAGAATATCTATCCTTATTTCCACAGGCTTGAATCAAAGCAAGACATCGTTGTTGAAATGGAAGGCAAGCGCGAAATCATGATCGGCTCAAACAACTATCTTGGGTTGACTGGCAATCAAGAAGTTATCGATGCTGCCGTTGAGGCAACAAAGAAGTTTGGAACAGGCTGCTCGGGTTCGAGGTTCCTAAACGGCACAACGTCTGCCCATGTTGAGCTTGAAAAAGAGCTCGCAGAGTTTTTGCAGAAAGAGGACTGCGTCACAATGAGCACCGGCTTTCAAACAAATCTTGGTGTTATAAGCGCCATTGTTGGCAGAAACGACTATGTTTTGTGCGACAAGGAGAACCACGCTTCAATCTATGATGCAATCAAACTCAGCTATGGAAAGCTCGTGCGATATGAACACAACAACATGGAAGACCTGGAAGAAAAACTCAAAACAATTCCTGAAAGTGCCGGGATTTTGATTGTGACTGACGGCGTGTTCAGTATGAGCGGCGACGTTTGCGACCTTCCAAAACTTGTTGAACTCAAAAATAAATATGGCGCAAAACTCATGCTCGACGACGCTCATGCGCTTGGTATTCTTGGCGAGAACGGAAGGGGAACAGCAGAATATTTCAATCTTGAAAAAGATGTTGATTTAATTTGCGGAACTTTCTCAAAGAGCCTTGCGAGTCTTGGTGGATATTGCGCGTGCGACAAGTATGTGGCCGAGTTCATCCGTCACACTTCGCGTCCGTTCATCTTCTCAGCGTCAATAACACCAGCTTGTCTTGCCGCCGCAAGAAAGAGTCTTGAAATCATCAAGAGAGAACCTGAAAGAAGGAAAAATCTTTTGGAGGTTTCTGCCTATATGCGCAAGTGCCTGAGTGATAGGGGAATCATTTATAAGGAGAGTTCAACTCCAATAATACCAATCTATACCTATTCAGTTGAAGCAACTCTTGCGGCATGCAAGCGTTTGTTTGAAGAGGGAGTGTATGTTAACCCAGTTTTGCCACCAGCAACACCTGTTGGCGAATGCCTCATTCGAACAAGCTACACCGCGACCCACACAAAAGAACTCATGGAAGAAGCTGCCGACAAGATTTTGAAAGTCTTCACTGAACTTGGTATCAATATTCAAAAATAGCCTCTTGAAAATTTTGTTTTGATGATTTATACTATTGCGTGGTGATAAAATGGAAAACAAAGAAAATATTGAAAAACTCAAAAAAGAACTCATAAAAAAGCTGCCAAAACTTGGCGAGCCATGCGTTCTTGACGAAACGGTTAGCTGCACACACTGCGGCGAATGTCTGCTTTGCGACCTTGACAACACGAAGTTTTGCAACAACTGTGGGAAGTGCCTCGACCAATTCAACACCGACGAAAAAGGCTATGTTTCCATCAAGATTGACAAAATCATAAAAGACGAAAACGCAGCGGAGCCAACCCTCGAAGAACTTTATAAAATGTATGGGCTCGACGATGACGACGAAGACGGCGGCAATGAAAATCAATAAAAAAATATACGCGAAGCGAACTGCTTCGCTATATTTATAATGAAAAATGCAAACAAACGTTTGCAATTTGATATTTTGTGTGTTATAATGCTTTTATAGGAGATAGAAATGAAGAGAATTGACCAAACAGCCAAAGTGTATGAATTTATTGAATCATACATGAAAAAAAATTCCTATCCACCAAGCGTGAGAGATATGTGCGAGGGGCTGAATATTTCATCAACGGCAACAGTTGTTTATCATCTGCGCAAGCTTGAACGCCAAGGCAAGCTTGTTCGCGGCAAACAAAAGAACAGGGCAATAGACCTTCGCGGCGAAAAAATAAATGAATGTTCAATTCCGGTTGTTGGAAAAGTTGCAGCCGGCGAACCAATTTTGGCAACTGAAAATATTGAGGAAAACCTATCATTTTCAAACAACGTTTTTGGAGATAATGATGAACTTTTCATCCTCAACGTCAGCGGCGACAGCATGATAAACGCCGGCATCTTGTCGGGCGATAAAGTGGTTGTCCACAAGCAATCAAACGCTGAAAACGGCGAAATTGTTGTTGCTATGATTGACGATAGCGCAACCGTTAAAAGATTTTTTAAGGAAGCAGGGCACATTCGCTTGCAACCTGAAAATGACTTTATGCAGCCAATAATAGTGAAAGACGCAACAATACTTGGAAAAGTTGTCGGCCTCATTAGAAACTATAAATAAAGAGCCTAAACTTTTGGCTCTTTTGCTTTTTCGCAAACGCAAATGATATAGGAGTCATACTTTTTGTATTTGTAGCTTAGCCCCTTGTAGTCAAGCATTTTTATGTTCGCAAGATTAAGGTCAAGAAGCTTTATGGTTGCTTCTTTTTTTGTGTAGATTGTGGTGAAATATTCCGCTTTGTCTTTTGCGTTTTTCAATTGATATAGTTCGTTTTGGTTGAATGAGTATGTGGCAACTTTTTCGCGCAGCTGAATCTTTTCAATATCAACGCCAATCTCACTGCTACTTGTTGCAATAACCAAAACATTTCCCGAATGTGAGAAGGAAAAATGATAGCCTTCGATGTATGGTTTTCCATTGTTAGAATACAAAAAATCTGGATTTCCATCGATTTTGAGCATGTTTTTCAACAAAAAATACTCCAAAATTGCAATTTTTCTTTCAATACCTTTTTTCATAAGTGCTCGTTGTTTTCGCGAGGGTGGAAGCAAAGTAAATAATTTTTCCATCGTTTTATCACTAACACTATCAAATTTATCAAAAATTAAAATCATGTTTTTTTCCTTTCAATATCATTATATCAAAAGAAAACAAATTTTTCAATCTTAATCATAATTAATCTAAAAAGTTGACAAATAATAGCTTTGTTGATATAATAGCAAAGTAGTTTATAGGGGAGTGGCTCAACGGTAGAGTAGCGGTCTCCAAAACCGTAGGTTGCGTGTTCGAATCGCGTCTCCCCTGCCAAAAAAACAAGTGACAAAATGTCACTTGTTTTTTTCATGGGGACCGATTCGAACACTTTAACTAGGGCTCCCACAAGAAAAAATTTTTCTTGTGGGAAGAGGAGAAACCAAGGTGGAAAAAAGGGCGGGCTTGCGCTAACAAGGCCGCTTGAAAATACCACCTTGTGTTTCGACGAAATCGCGTCTCCCCTGCCAAAAAAAATCTCAGCAAAATGCTGGGATTTTTTATTCAATTTGGTTTACCAAATTGAAATGTAATTCTGCCCAATGGGCAGATATGTAATTCTACCCGCAAGGGTAGAGATGTAATTCGCCGTTAGGCGAATATTCTCGCACAGGCAAACCAAATTGAATTACATATTCAACTTCGTTGAAATTACATGTCCGCCAGTGCGGAATTACATATCCAACTTCGTTGGAATATCTCCTGACGGCGAATTAAATCATTACTTGAATTTATATATCAACGAGAACAGAATTTCTTGATTTCATTTTTTGTTCTGTGATATCATAAACTTATGAAAAACATATTATTAGAAGATTCTGAAAAATTATCTATTGAAGTATCAAAACTTTGCGATTCTTTGACAAATATTAAAAACGTTCATAACACAATTTTTCAATTGAGAAAATCAGCCACTAGTGTTCATGCAAATATTCGCGAAGCAAACTACCCACAAAGTTTACCAGATATGTTATCAAGGTTTCAAATAGCAAGAAAGGAGTGCTACGAAACAGAAGGCTGGATTAAAAATTTATATAGCACTGGAAACATTGATATAGAAAAATTCAAAGAATTGAGAAACCTTGCAGGGAAAATTAGACGATTGTTAATTTCATCATGCATAACCATTGAAAAAAAGATTAATCACTAAATCACTTCTAATGAACAAAAACTTGACTTTGGGCTTGTTTTTATGCTAAATTCAACTTATGAAAAAAGTTACAATCTACACCGATGGAGCATGCTCTGGTAATCCGGGCAATGGGGGATATGGCGCGATACTCATCTATGGCAAGGCCAAAAAGGAAATTCAGGGCGCGCAGAAAAACACAACGAACAATCGCATGGAAATGACCGCCGTGATAAGCGCGTTATCGCTTTTGAAAGAGCCTTGCAAAGTTGACCTATACAGCGACTCAGCCTATGTTGTTAACGCCTTCAACGAGGGCTGGATTGAGAATTGGAAGAAAAATAATTTCAGGGGCTCCGACAAAAAAGAAATCAAAAATCTTGACCTATGGCAGCAGCTCATAGCTCTCACCGAAACCCACAAGGTGACATTCATAAAAGTCAAGGGCCATGCCGACAATGAGCTAAACAACCGATGCGACTATCTTGCAACAAGCGCAATTCAAGCAGCAACAAACGAATAATCCGCCGCCGAGCGCATTAAAAAAGAGAAGGTTTTTCCTTCTCCTTTTTCTTTATACATGGAAGTTTTTGGATTTGAAATAGATGTTGTGAACAATCGCGTCAACAATAGGGTAGAGCGACATTATAACTGGCACAATCCATAGCAAGTGGTTATAGGTTGGCTGCGAGAAGCTATAAAAACCAAGTTGCAAGTTCACACAATAGGTGATGATGCAGAGCTGAACAGTTAGCAAAATTGCAAACAGCATATAAATTCTAAACGCATACCGAGCCGGTTTTTTCTTGTATGGATTAATCAGGAACAAAATCGTGTAGATAACAGGAACAATCAAAATCACAGCAATGCCGATGAGGAAGTATTTATATGTTGTGTCAACTGAGTTCAAAAGCGCCTCGTTGAAATTCGCGCGATAGTTGTTTGTTATGAAATAAACGAGCGTCAGCAAAAATGTGATGATTCCAAAAGACGTCCATGAGGTGACAAGATTAATCTTGTTCGACTCAATATACGACCTTGTTGCCTTGGATTCTTTCAGGTGTTTTCTGTGCACCTTAACGGTCAATCCTTCGCGCTCAAACTCATTTTTGAGCTCAACATAGTCTTTTACTCTTGAAATGTTTTCAGGCTCAGCCTTGCTGTTTTCAACGCTGCTATAATTCATCAGCGAACTGAGTTTTTCTTTTGATTCCTCGTCGGTGTAGGTAGGGTTGAGATTGTTATAGTTGTCGGTGGATTTATAAAAATCCATAAAAGTGGAATTGCCCGCGTTTTCCTCTTCTTCGAAAATGTCCTTTGAGTAATCTTCTTCCTCAGGAGTGGACTCCTCGCGCTTCACATCCTCATCAAACAAACTCAAAGTGTCGCTTTCCGTGGCCTCTTCTTCGTTATCTTTTGCTTGGTCAGGATTGAGATAGATTGAATCGGCGTCGAACTCGCTTTCGTCAACCCAGATTTCGTCTTCGACAGGCTTTTTTATAATCTTATCAGCCCCGAAATCATGATAAACAGGGGATGGGGGAAGATCGCTCTCTTCCTTTTTTTCTTCCTTGATTTCTTCCTTAACTTCCTCAGGCTTCTCTTCAAGACCATCAATTCGCATTTCTGGGACAATATAATCAGCTTTTGGTTCGTCGATATCGTCGCTTTCAAAATAGCTCTCGCTAGACTTCACCAAGAAACTATCCATGTTGAAAGTGAACGGATTGCGCTCGTCCTCTTTCAAAACTGGGCTTTCAATGCGAGGTCTTTCATTATAGGAAATAGGTGTTTCCTCACTATATGAAATAGGCAACACTTCTTCTTTTTCTTCGGTTTCGAACTCTTCGTCGCTGCTATCAAAGAAAGAGGCTTGCGCTTTGTTTTCTTCAAAAGGCAAATCACTATTATCAAATTCATATGCCTGAGCTAGGGCTGGTTCATCGTTTGGAACAGCCTGAACAGGCTCGCCATTTGCGGTTGTTTCAACGATCGCATCGTCTTCGTCGTGCCAAGAAAAAGTCTCGAACTCGTCGTTATTTGAAACAATTTCTTCCTCTTTTTCTTGCCATGGTATAACTTCGCCTTCTTGCGAAAGGGAAGAGGAGAGGATGCTTCTAACAAGCTTGGATTGTTCGTCCTTTTGCTGCTTGTCAAGTTCTCTTTGCTTCTCTATATCTTCACTAAGTTCCTTCTTGCCGTCTGCCAAGCCCTTGTTGTAGGCTTCCAAAAACTTTTCGTTGCTTACGGATGGTTCACTTTCTTTTCCTTCCTTGATGCCCTTTTCATAGGCTTCTTTTATCGCGTTTTGCACGGTTTCATCGTCCAAAAGGTCAGCCTTTTTTTCGAGATTTTCATATTCGTCTTTGTTAACAAGGGTGTAGGATGCGGCTTTCACATATGGGTTTGAAATGAGGTTATCAATGATTTCTCTTGAACGGGTCCATTCGTCGTAGTTTTCCTTGAAAGTTTTGCGTCCTTCTTCGGTGAGTTTGTAGTAGTGGCGCTTACCGCCGATTTCACTTTCTTCCCAGTATGAAGAAATGAGGCCTTGCGATTCAAGACGCTTCAAGCAACTATAAAGGGTGGGTTGTTTGAGTTCGTAGGTGCCGTTGCTTTTTTCTTCAACTTCCTTGCAAATCTCATACCCGTATCTGTCGCCCTCAAAGAGGACTTTGAGAATAATTGTGTCAATGTGACCACGAATCAAATCACTGTCAATACCTTGCATTTCAACCTCAATAAAAATATAGTTTTATTCACTATTAAGTTTAGTAAAAAACAGGGTGAAAAGTCAAACATTTTGTCGCTATATACAAATTTTATTAATTTATATATATATTATTGTGCAAAACAGAGGCAAGTTATGAGCCAAAAAAGCAAGTGATATTTTGCCCACAGCCGACAAAATAACCATACAAATTGAATAATTTTATTAATTGCCACAATTTTTGGATTGATAAAAATGAAGAATGGAAATATAATATAGGGAGGAGAAAAAGATGATAACACCCGACCTTATAACACGCTCAAACAGAAGCACCCTTGCTCTTTCAATTCTCAAAGATGGGCAAATTGTTGTGAAGGCACCAATGCGCCTAAGTAGCGAGAGTATTCAACGCTTCATCTATGAAAAGCAAGGCTGGATCATGCAAAAACTCGCCATCATCGAGGGCAATAAGCAAAAATATGACGACGTTATTTCCTACCGCAAATTCATGCTTTTCGGCAATAAGTACGACCTCAAAATAGCAAACGTGAAGAAAATTGAAACCGGCAAAAACGAAACAACGATATATTTCCCAAGCGGCATCGATAATGATAAAATACTCCCCAAACTCAAAGCGTGGTATAAAAAACAAGCAAAGATGGTTCTGGAAGAAAGGGTCAACTATTTGTGCTCAAAGCTCAGGCTCACGCCAAGCGGAATGAGAATTTCAGACAGCAAGGGCAGGTGGGGGGCTTGCAATTCAAGGGGCGTTATCAGTTTCAATTTTAGAGTTGTGATGCTCGAACCTGTTATCATCGACTATGTTATCATCCACGAGCTGTGCCACCTTGTTGAGATGAACCATTCAAAAAGATTTTGGAATCTAGTGAGCTCGTTCATGCCAGCAGCAACGAGCGCGAAGAACAAAATCAAGGAATACGGATTTTTGCTTGGACTTTTTTAATAAAAATGTATAACAAAACAAAATTGATTCATACTATAAATAGATGAATAAACAAGTGATTTGTTCATCTGAAAATATAAAGAGAGTGGATTTATGAAAGAGAACTTTTGATAAATTTGCTCTCTTTTTTTGGTGCCTAGCTTTCAAAATCAACCCTCGAAACCCACCTTTTTCAATTCGCCACAAAAATTTTCTTGGTGGGGAGTGAAAAAGTTATTAGCCGAATTGTTAACAACATTTTTGCAATCTATTCGCAAAAGACAGCTTTTGCGAATAATTTATACCATATTTTGTGGGTTTTTAACATCCTTGTTGAAAACTCGCGATCTTCGATAAAATCTGCGGATTCACGCAGGCTTTGAGTCCCGAACGCTTTGAGTCTGGCGTTTGTTAAAAAAATTTTTACAAAATTTTTCCAGTTTTGCTTTGGCTTGGCGCTGCGCTCAATTTTTCTTGACTGGTTTCACCAAACCGAGCCTGCCGCAAATTTTCTCACGCGTTTTGATTCTGGCTCAAAGTCTACCACAAAATTTTTCCAAACCGAATTTTGACTGACGGCTTTTGGCAAGCTTCATGCTCGTCACACATAGCACTAAAAATTTTTTAATTTCCACAAGATTTTAATCATCAAAAATTTGGCAGCCTTTCAACAACTTCTGCCTAGACACGCTCAAACAGAATTTTTCACAAATCGGCTTGTTTGCCCTTAATAAATCTTTCACAAAAATTTTATTTTTATAACCTTTAATCGCATACAAATAATTACTCAAAAAATTTCCTTTAATTGACGCTTTCACAAAAAATCAGTAAAAATTTTGCCTGGCATTTTCGAAAACTTTTTCAAAAAATTCTGTCTCAGCGCGCCTAGTTGTTGCGGCGCGCCAGCGCGTCGCTGCCTAGCATCCGCACCTTAGGCTTCTTTTAGGCTAAAAGGCTCTTAGCAGAACTTTGCCACAGCAAAAGTGTAGGCAAAAACCCCTACCCCGTTTTTATATATTTTTTTTCAAATATTACAAAACCAATGCGCACAATTAAAATCAAATTATAAAAAACATTACGTTAAAGTAATGCTTTCATTAAAAATCCGCGAGCCCAAATTTGCTTTTATAACAAGGCACAAAAAGGCATTTAGAACGAGGCACAAAAAATTTTGTTTTACAATCAAAAATTGCACTAAAAAACCGCGAGCCCAAATTTGTTAATTCATAAAAAATCTGGCTGTTAAAAACTCCACGCCAAAATTAAAAAGTGCATAAATAAGCCGCGCGCCTAAATTTGCTTTTATAACAAGGCTCGACATCGTCAAAACAAAAGCTCTTCTTTCGCAAAACCCTATCGGCTTTTGCATTATCTTTCGCTTTGTTTCTCATCTCCCCAAAAAACTCTCGTTTTTCGGGGACCCTTTATACTGGCAGAAGTTTATTTGACATAAATGACTGTGTCACGCCGCCTAATCAAACAATTTACAAACATCAGTTTGTTTCCGCACTTCCGCGCGCCTAAATTTGTTAATTCATAAAAAATCTGGCTGTTAAAAACTCCACGCCAAAATTAAAAAGTGCATAAAAAGCCGCGAGCCTAAAATGGCATTTAGAACGAGGCACAAAAAAAATTTCAGGCACGGGGTTTATTTAGACATAAATCCCTGTCTGAAATTTTTTGAAGTAACAAAGTTATAAGTGCCATTTTAGGCGCGCGGCACAAGGAGGGTTTGGCCGCCCATATATTTCCTCAACACCTCCGGTATTGTCACACTGCCGTCGGCGTTTTGGAACTGCTCAACAATCGCTGGCAATACTCTTGATGTTGCAAGCCCACTACCATTGAGCGTGTGAAGATATTCAGTCTTGCCGGTCTTGGAGTCGCGATATCTCATGGCTGAGCGGCGCGCTTGATAGTCACGCGCGTTTGAAACAGAGCTGATCTCCTTATAGATACCCATGCTTGGAATCCAAACCTCAATATCGTAGGTGCGGCACATGCTGTCTGAACAGTCCCCAGCAGCAAGTTTCACAAGTTGATAGTGAAGCCCAAGTTTCTCAACAAGACTTTGCGCCTTCTTCACAAGATATTCAAAAGCGTTGTCGCTTTCATCGCGCTTGGTGTACATAACCATTTCAACCTTGTTGAACTGGTGGCCGCGAACCATGCCGCGTTCTTCGGCTCTATATGAGCCAGCTTCACGACGATAGCAAGGCGTGTAGGCGCAGAACTTCTTTGGCAAAACATCTTCTTTCAAAATTTCACCACGATAGAAATTCACAAGCCCAGTCTCGGCGGTTGGAAGCAAGAACTTATTGTTCCTGTCCTTGCCGTCAATCCAATAAACCTCGTCTTCAAACTTAGGAAATTGCCCGGCACCAAGCCCACATTCATAGCTGAGCATATGTGGAAGAAGCATAAATTCGAAGCCGTCTTTGATGTGCTCATCAATAAAGAAATTTAGAAGCGCCCATTCGAGCCTTGCGCCGTCGCCGGTGTAGATCCATGCGCCATTGCCAGCAAGCTTAACGCCGCGCTCATAGTCGATGAGCCCAAGATTTTTGCAAAGGTCAACATGGTTCTTTGGTTCAAAGCCTTTGAACTCAGGTTTTTTGCCGAATGTGTAGATTGGTTTGTTGTTTTCTTTGCCGCCTGGCAAAAGGTCCTCATCTGGCAAGTTTGGAAGGCACAACAAAATATAGTTGATTTTCTCGTTTATTTCATCAAGCACCTTATCTTGCGCAGCAATTTTTTCGCCAAGTTCCTTCATTTTTTTGACGATGTCTTGAACGTCTTTGCCCTGCTTTTTCAGCATTGGAACTTCACTGCTCACTCTGTTGCGCTCAGCCTTCATGTCTTCAACGGCTTTGGTTTTTTCTCTGCGCTCTTTGTCAAGTTTGAGAAGTTCGGTGAAGTCAACTTCCTTGCCGCGCGCCAAATATCTTGCTTTAATTTTTTCTGGATTTTCACGAATAAGTTCAAGTGCTATCATAATTACCACCTCTTTATTTATTGATTATACAACGACAATCCCCCAAAATCAATTGATTGAAATAAAATTTTAGCACGCGGCGCAAAAATATTTGCAATCTATTCGCAAAATATTTATAATAATAGTTATGAAAAACACTTCATATTTTGTTGAAAGAAACAATAAAAACATCATAAAACTGAGAAGAGTCTGCCGCGACCTTCCCGAATTTTGCTATGATTTCTTCACCGGGATTGAAAACAACACGAGCGCACTAACCCGCCTCAACTATGCCTATGACCTCAGGCTGTTTTTCGACTATTTGTTCAACGAAACAAATGTTTTCGCCGGGAAAAATGTCAACACACTCGAACCAAGCGACCTTGAAAATGTTAAAACTGCGCACATTGAGAGGTATATTTCCTACATCTCCACCTACGAAGACAAAGACGGCAAAATGAAAGTCAATTCCGAGCGCGGAAAAGCGAGAAAAATTGCGTCAATCCGCGCAATGTTCAAGTATTTCTATAAGCACGACGAGATTTCAAAAGATGTTGCGTCGAAGGTGAGCATGCCAAAACTTCACGACAAGTCCATCATTCGCTTGGAAAGCGATGAGATTCCAAAGCTGCTCGACGAGGTTGAAAGCGGCGAAGGGCTTGACGGGCACGCAAAGGGCTATCACAAGCACACGCAAAGGCGCGATGTTGCGATCGTCACGCTTTTGCTTGGAACTGGAATGCGTGTTAGCGAATGTGTGGGTCTCAACCTTTCCGACCTTGATTTTTCCATAAACGCGCTGAAAATCACGAGAAAAGGTGGAAATCAGGTTGTTTTGTACTTCTCCGACGAGGTCAAAGTGCCACTTGTCGACTATATCAACGAGCGAAATGAAAATCCATATTTGAAAGACGAGCCTGCCCTATTTTGCTCGCTTCAAAACAAAAGAATCACGCCGCGTGCCGTTCAAAACCTCGTGAAAAAATACGCTGGTATCTCTTCTCCACTCAAACATATAACGCCGCACAAACTACGAAGTACCTATGGCACGCAGCTCTATCGCGAGACCGGCGATATCTATATTGTTGCCGACGTTCTTGGGCACAAAGACGTTAACACCACCAAGCGCCACTATGCCGCAATCTCCGACGACATTCGCAGAAAGGCTGCAACCAAAGTTCGTTTGCGCGACTAGAACCCCGAAAAAAATCTTTCGGCGTTCTTATAAAAAATCTTGTCAATTGTTTCCTGAGAATAGCCAAGAAATGCGAGCCTGTCTTCAATAGCGCCAAGATTTGAATAGGATTTGACACCTTTTGGTGTCTTTTTTGTTCCATAGAAATCTGTTCCAAGGCAGATGTTGTCGTCGCCAAAACGCGAAATAACATAGTCGATGTGCCGCGCAATATCACTCACCGTGCTCTTGCCGTCGGCCGACAAAAAGCTATCCACAAACGCGATGCCCATCAGCCCGCCACTCTCAACAATCATCTTTATTTGATAGTCTTTGAGGTTTCGCTCATGATTCACAAGTGATCTGACCGCAGTGTGCGAACACAAAATCGGGCGCGAAGTTTGCTTCGAAAATGTCATAAAAGATTGCTCGCAGAGATGCGCCGTGTCAACAAAAATATTGTTGTTTTCAAGTTCACTAATAACATACTCGCCAAAGCTCGTGATGTTGCCACCCTCCTTTGCACCACCTGCAAGATTGTTCTGTTCATTCCATGTGAGAGTGCAATATTTTGGTGCAAAATTGATAACTTTAGCAAGATTGCTTTTTGTCAAAAAGTGCAAATCTTCTATTCCAAGGTGTAAAAAACACTGGTAATTTTGGCAAATTGACGAGTTGTTTTTCTCAACAAACGCAAAACCGTTCTCAATAAACTTCATTGCATCTTCGCTTGAAAACTCACTTGTGAAAACTGCTGCAACGATTTGATTCGCCTCAAAAAAATTTGAAAGATATCTTGTTCGCCTCTTATCATTTTTCAGCTTTGTTAAAAAATCGTTGTGAAGATCAAAGAATTTTCTCATACTTGAAAATTATGCCAAAAATCATTTTATTATTCATTTTTCTTTCTTATAAAAAAAGAGCGGACATATTGCCCGCCACCCAGAAACTATTTCTTTTTTGAAACAGTCCAAACATTATCTGCGCCCTTAGTCGCTTCATATGTTGATGGAACATAGTTTGTATGCTCCCCATCGGCGCCGTTATCTGCTGGGTTAAAGCCCTTGAATGAACCACCTGTTATTTCAATTGATGATTTCCAGTCGCTCTGCCCCTGCTCTTTATCTTGACGATTGATAAGATACTTTGAACCATAGTATTTGCCTTCTTCTTGTGTGTTTTCATAAGAACCGCCAATGATTTTTACTTCGCCCGAATAGGCATGAACAGCAGTCGCGCTATTTTTCGCTATGAATGAGCCGTTTTTAATCATAACTTTTGCGGTGCTGCTATCTTTGTTTTCAGTTGCGATGATATAGCAGTCGTTACCTTCAAAACTACCATTGCCATCAACTTCCAACTCTGCGCCATTTACAAAAAACATAACAGGCTTTTCAGCGTTGGTTAGGTCTCCGCTTATCTTCTTTCCATTAAGGTTAAGCTTGGTGTCTTTCTTGACATAGATTGTTTCGTTAACCGACGCAATATCTTTGTCGAGAGTGATTTTGCCGCCTTGTTCAATGGCAGTTTTGAGTGTTTCAAGAGAACCCACATGGGTTGTTTTGTCTTTGTTGTCGCAGCCAACAAACCCAACAGCACCAACGCACGCAATGAGCACAAGGGTTAAACATGTTAAAACTTTCTTCATTCTTTCCTCCTTTTTCTATTGAGCAATCGTGCTCCAAAAAAGTTTTACTACCCTTATTTTGCCACGCCTAAAAAATATTATGCATACGCCATAAAAGAAAAAAAGATTAGCCGCAAGGGTCAATCTTTTCTTTAATAAGTTAACTATGCCGCCAAGTCCCTTTTGCTCATGTGCATATAGAACTTTGACTCAGGCAAAATCGCATACTCGGTTGCGTTTGCCACAAACTCTTTTTCATCGATTTCTTCGGTTGGCTGAACACAGTCGTTAAAAACATAATTTTTAGCAAACTCATTTCTATTAAGAATTCTATTTTTATATGTGATTTTTTGAAGCATTGTGCAGTGGTTAAATGCAGCAAATGGAACAACATCTTGGTTTGTTATTGTCACATATTTAAGAGTTGCTGGGATTTTATAGCAATAAACTCTTCTATTATAGAAGAACTTACTACCGCCCGTTACTACTGCATATTGAGAAACTGTGCCAGCCACAGGACTTTCAGAAACATCTTCGAAACCATCGTTGTCCTTGCCTGGCAAGTCAGTTTGGAGTTTTGAAACATAGCCAAAAGCAAAGCCAAAAACAGCTTCATAAACTTGTGTTGCAGTTTTTGATTTTCCAGTGAATGGTAATGTTATGCTTTCAAGGTTTGTGCATCCTTCAAACGCACCTTTTCCAATGGTTGCAACAGTGTCAGGAACAATAATTGAAGTTGCGCCCTTAACATTCGCAAATGCGCCTTCTGGAATCTCAACAATGTTCTCGCCCTTGTATCTTGAAGGAATTTCTAGTTCGCCGTAGATCTGCTCTCCTTCCTTCATTTTGATAGAATATCCACCGATAACTTCGCTGAACTCAAACTTGCTATAAAGGTCGTGCAAATCATCAAAAGTTGCAACAAGATCATAGTTATAAACAAGCTCTTTGTACTCGGCAGGAAGCGCGGCATATTTGATTTTCATGTCTGCAACTTCGCTATATTTGTCAATGATGTCTGTGCTGATGGTGTCTATCGCAGTGATAACTTCATAGGTGATGCTATAATTGTTAAGTTTCATTTTTTCTTCGTCAGTCAGCAAAGCGTGTTGTTCGTTTAGCAGGTTATCAAAAAGTTTGCAAGTGTCTTTCAAACAATCGGTGGTTTTGACGCTTTCAACATTTATTGTTGCCATAAGATCCCTGAGTTTGTTGACAGTGTATTCATTGAACCCATCAAGGATTGTGAGAAACTTGTCTTTGTTTCTCAGTTTCTTCTTTTGGCCGCTAGATAGTTCTTTATAGAAACCATAAACTTCTAGAATTTTGCCTTCGTAGAGACTATAATCATCAACCGAGTAATCTGGCAACTCATCTATTCTTTCTGCAACATAGTTTATTTGCTCATTTGAACGCGTTATTCTGCTATAAAGCGTTGCCCCAACAATGCCGCAAATAATGAGAAAAATCACCGCTGCAACTGCGACCGCTTTGATAATTTTTTGTTTTCTCTCCTTGTCTTCGAAAGTGTCAACTTTCTTGACCTTTTTTTCAACTTCTTCCGATTCTTGTTTTTGCGGCTTGCAAACTTCGATAACTTGGTTGCAAATTGCGTCAAGCCACTTACCCGAAGTGTTCTTTATCATCTGTTTTTTCTGCAAGCTTTCGTCAAGCAATCGTGGATTTACTTCATCGCTGCCAAGAACAATGATTTCCTTTTCTTCGCCCTGCCTTTTGAGTGCAAGAAAACGTTTCCATTCGTTCTTCACCCAGCGCGAATTGATGTTGTCAACCGATGAGCCAAGAATTATCATACACTTCGCCGAGCGAATTGCTGAATAGATATGTGGCTCCCAGCCGGCGTTGGCGTCGGTCAAACACTTTTGGTCGAAAAATATTCTCAAATTGCGAGTTTTTGGATTGGTTTTGAGTTCAGTGTAGATATCCCTTGCCCAAGTTGCTTCTTGAGTTTCAACTTCTTCGTTTTGCGAAGAGTGTTGCTTGTAGCTGATAAAAACGTCGTAGGGCTTCACTTTCTTGAATTCATTGATGGTTTCAAGACGCACCTTTTCAATCTCGTCGGCACTCTTTTTATAGTCATCGTTGAGTTTTGCATAGTATCTGCTTTTCTTTATTGAGTTCGACATCGGGTCAAGAAAAGTTGGAACATATTGCCCCTTGTCGTTTTGAATATAGATGATTTGATTTTCAGCAATCAATGCCAGCCACAACGCCTGTTGATTCTCGCGATCTTTTTCAAGCACATTTTGGCTATAATTGAGCGACTTTGAGAAGTCATATTCAAGTTCAATGGCGTTTCTGGCTTTGCTTAATTGCGTGAAAATGTCCATATCTTGCTCGCTACCTTTGTTTGAAAGGTCGCTTTCTGTGTATTCATTATTGCACCAAGCACATTTATATTTTCCAAAGCCAACTTCAACCAGCTGACCACCACAAGTTTTGCATTTCTTTCCCATATTCTTCTCCTTTTGTTAGATTCTTATCAAATTCAATACCGGCAAAGCGTTGCCAACGCCAACCCAAAAGCTGTTTGGTTCTTCGAAGGTCGCAAGCACATCATAGTTATAAACAAGCTCTTTGAACTCTTCGTCGAGCGCGTCGTACTTTTCCTTCAAACTTTCAATTTGTGCTGCGTCGCGCTGCTCCGTTTCTTCTTCGCTCAGGCCATTTATTGTTTCAATAATCTCATAAACAACGCCAAGAGTTTTAAGTTTGCTTTTCTCCTCGTCGGTGAGCATGGCGCGCTGGTCACTAGTTAATTTCTTATTAAGTTCAACGGCGTCTTGAAGGTTATTTGTTGTTTCAACAGTTGAAGGCGTTATTGCCGCAATCAAACTGCGAAGTTTTGCAATAGTATTTTGATTGAGTCCATCAACAAGTGAAGAAAGTTTTTCAGCGTTTTTTACCCTCTTTTTCTGGTTTTTGGAAAGCTTATTATATTTTTGATTAAGCTCCGTGATTTTCTCCTCATAGTAGCTATATTCGGCTACTTCGCTTGGCAAAAGCTCAATCTCTTCAACAATATAGTTGATGCGCGATTCGATTCTCTCGGAAGTAATCCAATAGGCAAACCCGCCAATCGCCCCAAGAAAAACAATAACGCAAAGCACGATCGAAATAACCTTGAAAGCAATTTCGCCGCGAGTGTGAAATGCATACACAAATGGTGGGTCTATTTTTTCACTTGCAGACGCCTTCGAACTTGAAGATGATTTTTTTGATTTCAAAGTTGTTGATTTTGAGCTTGATGTTGACGACCTTGTCCCGGATTTTGATGTTGATTTTGCTGCTGATGACTTTGACGACGAAGTCGAAGCTGTTGGCGCCGCCGCTATTTGGTTGTTATTCACCTTTTTGGTGTCAAGGCCAGGAATATCAGCAAAATCATCATCGTCATCATCATCAAAATCTTCGTCCGCGCGAAGCATATCTAAAAGATTTTGTTTTTGTTTTTGAAGATTGTCAATGAATTTTCGATATTCTCTTTCTTCTTCCTCATCTAGCCTTTGAGCTTCTTCTTCGTCGAACTCGTCGCCATAGCCAGATGTTCTTGCAGCCATTTGGTTCATTCTATCTTGCGACATTTTGTTTAATTTTTCTGCCGACTTTGAAATCTCTTCATTGAGCTTTTTTGCGTCGTTATTAGATTTGTCTTTATTCTCCATATTAATCCTCATTTTTAGAGTATTACGTGATTTTGATTTTTGTCTATTTTTTAATAGAAAAGCAGACCATAAAAGGTCTGTTCACTATGTTGCAGTTGCAACAGCACGAGTTTCGCGGATGATGTTAACCTTGATTTGACCCGGATATTCGAGTTCTGCCTCGATTTTCTTTGCAATATCTTTTGCCAAAACAATGATGCCAGTGTCGTCAACTTCCTCAGGCTTAACGGCAATGCGGATTTCTCTTCCGGCTTGGATTGCATAGGAAGTTTGAACGCCCTTGAAGCTGTTTGCAATAGCTTCGAGTTTTTCAAGCCTCTTCACATATGCATCAAGCGATTCGCGCCTTGCGCCTGGGCGGCTGCTTGAAATAGCGTCGGCAACTTGAACCAAAATCGCTTCAAGCGACTTATACTCAACTCCGCCGTGATGCGCTTCAATGCAGTGGATAACCGCTGGGCTTTCCTTGTATTTCTTTGCAATGTCAACGCCGATTGAAACGTGAGTTCCTTCCATTTCAAAGTCAAGTGCCTTGCCGATGTCATGAAGAAGACCGCCGCGCTTTGCAACGGCAACATCTGCACCAAGCTCACCTGCCAAAAGCCCCGCGATATACGAAGTTTCAAGCGAGTGTTTCAAAACATTTTGACCATAGCTGGTTCTATATTTCAAGCGTCCCAAAATCTTGATAAGTTCTGGATGCAAATTGAAAATTCCTGCTTCAAATGTTGCGTTCTCGCCCGCTTCCTTGATGGTTTTTTCAACGTCTTTCTTGACTTTTTCAACGATATCTTCAACTCTTGCTGGGTGGATGCGCCCATCTGAAATTAGCTTTTCCAAAGTCAGCCTTGCAACTTCCCTTCTGATTGGGTCGAAACTTGAAAGAATAACGGCCTCAGGGGTGTCGTCAACGATAAGGTCAACGCCGGTTGCTGCCTCAATTGCGCGAATGTTTCTTCCTTCGCGGCCGATGATTCTTCCCTTCATTTCGTCGTTAGGGAGTTCAACCGCCGTTACAGTGACTTCGGATGTTTGGTCAGTTGCACATTTTTGAATGGCAAGCGTGATAATTTCGCGAGCCTTCTTTTCGCCCTCTTCCCTTGCCTCGTTCTCAATGTCACGAACAATAACGCCAGCTTCTTTTCTTGCCTCGTCTTCAATAGATGCAACAAGCTCTTTCTTTGCGTCCGCCATTGTTAAACCAGAAACTCTTTCGAGCTCTTTGTTTATGCTTTCAGCCTTTTTGTCAAGTTCCTTTTCACGGTTTGCAAGGTCGATTTTGCCTTTTTCAATTTGATTTTTCAACTCGTCGGCAGCCTGAATTTTCTTGTCAAGCGAGTCTTCTTTTCGGTCAAGAGCCTCTTCTCTTTGAACAACCCTGTTTTCCATTCTTTGAATTTCGCTTCTTCTCTCGCGAATTTCATCGTCATTTTGTTTTTTCAGTTTCAACGCCTCTTCTTTTGCTTCAAGCAATGTCTCTTTTTTGAGCGCTTCTGCTTGGTTTTTGGCATCTTCAACTATTGTTTTTGCCTGATTTTTTGCATTGCCCATCTTGGTTTTTTGAACAAAGTAGAAAGTAACAACTCCCACTGCGCCGCCAACAACAAGGGCAACTATAATCAGGCCAATTGCTAAGCCTACACTCATAGTGTCCTCCTAAAAATAAATATATATTAACAAAAACTCATTTGTTATATGAACTTGTCATACTAAATTTATATTACACCTCTCACAAAACCAGTGTCAAGCAAAAAGCCAAAATGTAAAAAATACAACTAAAATAAATAAAAAAACACCAAAATGATTTTGATGTTTTCTAAGTTTCAAATACCTTACGAAGATTGTTTCATAAAGATTTATGCCTCTGCTTCAACAGAATGGCGAAATTTTAACCTTTCGCCTTAAGTATTTCTCTAATCTTGGCCTCAACTTCGTTTGCAAAGTCTGGATTGTTAGCAATGTAGCCTTTTGCGTTCTCTTTGCCCTGAGCAATCTTTTCGCCATTATAGCTGAACCAAGCGCCACTCTTTTGAATGATGTCATTTTCGATTGCAAGGTCAAGGAGGCATCCTTCTTTTGAAATGCCTTGGCCAAACACGATATCAAACTCGGCAGATTTGAATGGAGGCGCCATCTTGTTCTTTACAATCTTCACCTTTGTTCTTGAACCAACCATTTGGTCGCCATCTTTGATAACTTCGCCCTTTCGAACGTCCATTCTAACGCTGGCATAGAATTTCAAT
>CANQQH010000004.1 GCA_947625955.1 uncultured Clostridia bacterium
ATCCCATACAGCAGTAGTGTTATGGGATTTTTTATATTTGTGTTTTATCTCAAAAATCTAATACTATTTGCTACCCTAGTCGATAGAATGGGCTACAACGGGGTAAATTTATAGGTTGAGATATTTCTCATAGTTGAACAATTTCCATGCCCATTTGTCCTCAGGAGGATAAACGCGGAAAACAAGTTTGTCTTTCGAGACTGGATGATAGAATTTGAGTTCAACGGCAAAGAGATGCAGCGGAACTTTTGGCATATTGGTGCCATACTTTTGGTCGCCGTAGATTGGAAGCGAGATGTTCGCAAGTTGAACGCGAATTTGGTGTCCGCGACCTGTTCCAAGCTTAATTTTCAAGAGGTGAAGATTGTCTTTGCTTTCCAAGCATGTGTAGTCGAGTTCGGCTTTCTTTGCGCCCTCAGTCAGCATTGGAACAACTTTCACCATGTTGTTTTTCTCGTCTTTGAGCAGATAGTTCACAAGCTTGCCCTGTTTTTGCTTCAAATTGCCCTGCACGATCGCGAAATATGTTTTCTCAGCCTCGCCATTTTTGAATTGTTCGCTGAGTCTTGCCGCCGACTTGCTGTTCTTTGCAAAGACCATGACGCCGCCAGTTGGCCTATCAAGCCTATGCACAAGCCCAACAAAAACATTGCCCGGCTTGTTATATTTCTCTTTGATATATTCCTTCACCATCGAAAGCATGTCTTTGTCTTTGCTCTCGTCCTCTTGGCTTGGCACATTCTGCGGCTTCAAAACAACAATAATATGATTATCTTCAAAAAGTATTTCCATTCTATTCTCCTATGAACCAACCCGACGTTCCGCAAGGCAAGTTAACTCCCTCTTCGTCGGTTGGCAAGCCTATTTCAAACGCTTCGATTTTTCCCTTCTTACCCTTCAGCGCGAGCGATAGAATATTGCTTAGCACCGACGCGCAGAAACCAGTTGTGTAGCTGTTGATGAGAACGAAAAGTGGTTTATCACTCAAAACTTTCATTGCAAGTTCAACAAACTCAAAGAGGTTGTCTTCCAAACTCCACACCTCGCCGTTCGCGCCTCTGCCATAGCTTGGCGGATCCATTATGATCGCGTCGTAGAAGTGCCCCCTCTTGATTTCGCGCTCAACAAACTTTCTGCAATCGTCAACAATATATCTTATTTTTGCGCCGCCAAGCCCGCTGATTTCGGCGTTTTTCTTTGCGCGCTCAACCATGTTTTTCGCAGCGTCAACATGGCAAACGCTAGCCCCCGCACTCGCACAAGCAACAGTTGCACCGCCGGTGTAGGCAAAGAGGTTGAGAACATTAATCTCGCGCCCACTTTTTTTGATGAGGTCAATCATCCTGTCCCAATTATACGCCTGCTCCGGGAAAAGGCCCGTGTGCTTGAAGCCCATGGGTTTGAGCAAAAATTTTAGATTCTTATATGATATGGTCCACTCATCGGGCATACTTTTTTTTCTTTCCCACGCGCCGCCGCCCGAAGAATTTCGGTGATAGTGAGCGTGAACGCGCTTGTCTGCCGCGAGATTCACGCCAGTTTTCCAGATGATTTGAGGGTCAGGACGCACCAAGAAAATATTGCCCCACCTTTCAAGTTTTTCCTTGTTTGTTGTGGCAATAATCTCATAGTCTTTCCAGTCTTTTGCAATGTTCATTTTTGCCCTCGAAAATCAATAGTTGTCGATAATAGTTTGCATATCGATAGTGTCGCTCGTGACAACAATACCGATTGGCACTTCGTTATAGTTTCCGTTCTTGGTTATTATAACAACCGAAAGTTTGCGGTTTTGCTGGAACAAATACAAAACGTTATCAATCGTGACTTGCGAACCAACAACTTCATAGGAGTTTGAGCCGCTTGAAAGGTCGATAGCCTCGCCAACTGGCAACTTCAAAAAGTCGTCAAGGTCAACGCCGGCAGCAATGCTTGCGCCAATCGTTTCAACAATCATCTTCCTGTTGATAACCCCAACAATCTCGCTTTTGTCGATAACAGGAACAACCGAATAGCCTGTTTCAAACAAATGCACCAAAATGTCGGCAAGCGAAGTCTGCCTGCTAACAGTATAAATGGCGCGGTTGGCAACGGTGTCCATAACTCTTGGAGGAGTGCAAATCAGCCTTGCAATCTGCTCGAACTTTTCAACAACATTTGTGTTTGGCTCGGCAATCGTTTCCTCGCCGCTCTTGTGAACAATGGCGTTGCGAAGCCTGCCATACTCAATGATGTCGTCTTCATACTTGCGAATGATTGTGTTGACTGGTGAAACCTTTCTCACGCAGTCGGAAAAGCTCACGGTTGGTTTGATATTATAAATTTCTCTCATCCCTTGGTCGAGCCTGTTATATGCGTCTATAAATCTTTTTGAATTACTATCAGCCATAAAATCTCCTTGTTATGACTATAACACAGCCGCAAAATGTTGTCAATTAAAAAGGCAAAGCTCTAAACTTTGCCTACTCTATTTCAAGGTCGAGGTTTTCAAAAAGTGGGTCGTTGAGAAACTCTTTGAGCGACATCTTGAACGCCCGCGCAAATCTTATCACGGTTGAAAGCTTGATGTCTTTATAGTCCTCATTGAAAATATGAATCATGGCAGAATGCGACATGCCAGATATTTTTTCCAGCCTATACTTGCTCATTTTATGCTTCATGAGAAGCGAAGTTAATCTTAGCGCTAGCGCCCTGTTGACAGTCATAAAACACCCTCCACAATTTTCTTTCTATATCTATATTACCAAATAAAAATTTTTTCCTAATTGCCCTAAAAGATACCTAACCGCCATTTTTTTACAAAAATCGACAAGTTTTTCCTCTCTTTCACCCCCCTCTGCACCCTGCGCGGGCACCAAAAAGACAAATTTTGCCAATAATTTTTCAATTTGTGAACTTGAAATATTGCAAATGGTTTTTTTTATGTGTATAATATCAATGTGCTGTGCTAAGTGGGGAGCTAGCGGTGCCCTTAACCTGAGATCCGCTCTAGCAGGGCTGAATGGCATCTCTCGGCAAAGTGTATGGAAGGCTGGGAGTGGCAAGTGATGATGATACCAAGGTCTTTTGAAGTGGTCATTTGTGAATCGTGTCAGGGCTTAGCGGCAGCAGCACTAAGCGAAGTTAGACCATCTGTCAAAAGGTTGCTTTGGAGGAGTTAACTACCCCTTTATCGCTTCGGTGCTCTTTGACAAAAGATGTCTGCACGGCACACCAAAAAAAGTGGCATTTCTGCCACTTATTTTTTTTGTAAAGTTAAAAAAAATAGCGTTTCTAAACGCTATTTTTTATCTCTGTCATAATTGTTTGCCAAAACATTTTCATATTTCTTTTTGCTGTTTTTCAAATCAAGCATGTTGTTCTTTTGCAATTCCAACATCTCTTCTAGCCTTTTGAGCCTCGACGCATCGAAGTTTGAATCAGTTTTGCTTTCTTCGAAAAGTTCGTTATACTTTTCGTGAAGTTCGTCGTAGAGTTGTTTCTCGCGCTTCATAACGCCATTATTGAGAAATTTCATCTCTTCGTCATAGTCGTTATAGAATTTGCCATCGCAAGGGAGAAAATCCAAGCTGAATGAGACTTGGTATTTTTTCATACCCATTTCTTTCGCCATTTTGTAGTGCTCAACAATCATTAGGTTCGCAAGTGAAGCGCGGTCATGATATCTTGCTCTTGCAAGGCTGACGCCATATTCATATTCCTCTTCTTCTTTTTGGAATCTTTTAACGGCCGCCTCGTTCGATGAGTCAACCAGTGACCTGTCTGGCTTTTCGAACTTCGTCATCATATAGTCAGCAAAGCAAGCGCGCGCATGGGTTATGAGGCTCTCAATATACTTTTGGGATTTGCCCATATTGATGCCCTTGACTTCCCCATCAAGCCTGCTTTCATCTTCGCTCATTCCAAGGTCTTTTGAGAGCTTTTCATAGAGGTCTCTTAAATTGTTTAGTAATTTTTCAGCGTCGTCAAGGTCGGCTGCAATCTGGTTTTTCTCTGCATCCGTCTTGCCATTTTGGTTGAACTCTTTGATATAGCCAAATCGCTTATTGTTTATGAAATTGATATAGTTTCCAAGCCATTCTTGAAAAGCTTTTTTCTTCGCAACTTCATTTTTGTCACGCGAGCCATAAACAATAAATTTATGTTGGTTTAGAACAGAACCAGGCACTTTTCTCACAATTGCCATTTTTATCCTCACTTCTTGTTTTTATCGATATAGTTAACAAGATCGCCAACAGTCACGATCGAAGGGATTGCTTCGTCTGGAATTGAGATGTTAAATTCCTCTTCAAGGCTCATAAGAATCTCAACAAGGTCAAGAGAGTCGGCGCCAAGGTCAGACGCGATGTTCGTGTTGCTGTTTATTTTCGATTTGTCCAATCTCAATTGTGTTGATAAAATCTCGATCACTTTTTGCTCAGTCATTAGTTATTCCTCCTAGTTATATTGATATTATATATTCTAAGTCCCGCTCAAATCAAGCATTTTTGAGACTAAATATTAATTCTCTCTGTTTTTTCAATGGTGAATATCTTTTCAATAACGCTCCCGTCTCTTTCAATAATGAAAGTCACTTTCGTTCCCACTCTCATGGCAAAAACGTGGTCTTCGAATGTATATTTATTAACCACCTCAACAGTCTTGCCGTCGTAGGAGAAACGGAGGAGCCTGTCGTTTTCCTTGATTCCAGCAGCATAGGCCGGCGTTCCCTCTTTAACAGACGAAACAACCACTTTGTCAACCAGAATAGTTTTGTCGCCAATGATGCGTGCCTCTTGCATACCACCCGAGTTTTCAAACTCTGCGCCAACAACAGGCTTCAAAATGGCCGAGTTATCAATAATATTAAATGCCATGTTGCAAGCAAATGTGCCCGGGATTGCGTAAGCAATGCAGTCGATAGATGCCGACGAGGTGTCGCCACTCTTGACCGCAACCATGCCGAGATACTGCCCTTTTGCATTGAAAAGTCCGCCACCGCTGTTGCCTGCGTTGATTGGCGAAGAAATACGAATCACTCTCTGCAAATAGCTGGAATTTGAAACTGAAATCAGTTCGCTTGGAACAGACACAACTCCGTCAGTCACCGAGAATCCCTTGCCCATCGGATTGCCGATCGCAACAACATTGTCGCCAAATGAAACGCTGCAACTATCTGCAATTTCGCAAGGATGCGCAATAATGTTTTCGTTCTTATACTCCTCATCTTCGATTTTGATGACCGCAATGTCGTAGGCAACGCTTGAATACACCCTCGTTGCCTTTATTGGCTTATAGCTGCTGTTCAAAACAACATAGATTTCATTTACATCTGGCCTTATAACATGATAGCAAGTGAGAATATATGCGATTCCCTGCTCCTTTTCGTCTTTCAAAATAACGCCTGAGCCTTTTTCAACCATGTTGTTGAAGAAGTCGTCATAGGTCACGGTTGTCAAACTCTTTTTGAGCCCCGCGTGAACAAGCACTGTCGATGGCAGTGCCTTTGAAACAACCGCCGAAACATCTATATCGCCGCCATATATATTATAAACCGAATTGCTGACCACTGGCTTGTTGTTCTTCCCGGAGCCCGAGAAAACAACAATTCCAAGAATAATATTGAAAATCAAAAGTACGCAAACGAGCAGCGCCAGCAGCTTCGAACTGCCGGAAAATGTGATGCCATTTGTTCCCCTGCCAACACTTTTGCGAGACTGCTGCCTATAAATTGTGTCGTTATCGTAGGGAATCTTTCCGTTTTGACTACTTTTCATTTGCTCTCCACTTCTATTTTACATCAAACTTGCGTGCTTTAACAAGCGAATAAATAACAAAACCAATCAAAAATACGCCAAAAGCTCCAAT
This sequence comes from uncultured Clostridia bacterium, assembly GCA_947625955.1. Lineage (GTDB taxonomy): Bacteria > Bacillota > Clostridia > Christensenellales > UBA1242 > UMGS2069. The sequence continues at coordinate 5,845 of CANQQH010000004.1, forward strand.
AACGCAATAAATAAAGATGAACACCCAGTTTGAAGTCTTCTTTTCTTTCACCACTTCAAGCTCAATTTCAGTTTTGTATGAAGCCAGTTCAGGCTTCGCGACTCGCTCTCCGTCAACGCTGACTTCAAGAATGAAGTTTCCGGTGCTATGCGCCTTCACTTCCAAAACGCCGCCACCCAAATCTTTTATTTCAACGTCGCCATCAACCACCCTGTAACTCAATTCACCAACAGAGCTAAACACCTGGCTTGTTGCGAACTCCAACTTGTAGGTCGTGCCAACTTTCATGGTTATCTTCTTAGATTGCGCGGTGTTTTTAAGAAATATTGGAGTAAATTCGCGCACCGAAAAGTATTGCGAATATGAGACTATCAAATTATCGTTGTAGTCCTTGCATTGAACAAACAAAGTGTAGTTTCCCGCCTCGCTAAACTTTATTTTATTGCCCTCATACACACGCTTGGTCGTGTTGTCACTTGGGGAAAGCAAGTTTATGACCCAGACGAATGTTTTTTCATTTGTTGTGTTATTGAATTGTCGGCTGTTCGTGAGGTCTGTTTCCCCTTCCCACGCATAGTTAACAACGCTGGCAACTGTTGGAACGGTGATTTCGTCGCCAATTATCAAATTGTTTTTTAGTTTTTCATCAAAGCCATTGAATGACGCAATTCTATAATCTTGCTTTTCAACAAACAGCCCGCCCTCATTGTTGGTTTCGCCGATATAAACATGATAAAACCTCAGCGCCGCGTATTTTTCTTGGGCCATTGTTGGCGACTCATAGTCTATTGTCAGCTTCATCGGCCTTTGGCTTTTATAAGAATCGTCATCTTTGTTTGCGCCCGAAAATGGCAAGCGCAGAAGGTTCCAGCCGTGCGGCAAGGAACTGACGCTCGTCCCATACTTTTCAACTTCCCCAAGCAAAGTTTGCTGAGACATGTTCCAAACAACTTGCGTTGTTTCAAATTCAAGAGTTATTTTCAAATTGTGAACAGCATAGTCGCTGAAATACATCCACATATAGAGCGCATAATCCTTTGAATCGTCAAAAGGAATCGAGGCGTTTGAAACAGTGACATATTCGTTTATGATTTGACTATTTGCATCACTATCAAGTTTGAAACTTGTTCCCGCCATGCGCTTGCCCGTTTCAAAATCAAAAGGCGTGAAGCCTGAAACGTTTTCTGGCTTTATATTATAAATGCTCTCAGTTTGGCTTGGGACAGTATTGAAGTTATATGGTATCAAATCGAAGATTTCGCTTGGCGTTTCGTCCTCTGCAAAAGCAAAATCGAGCGCATGAAAAGGCGCCACCAAAAGTAGTGTTAGTGCGGCAAGAAAGACTGATAGTAGCTTCTTTATTACTTTCATTTTCTCCTCACAAAGACGGAATTTGCCAGTCAATAGGCTTTCTATTGTTTTTTATCAAGAACTCGTTTGTTTTCGAAAAGTGTTTGCACCCAAAAAATCCGTTATAGGCAGATAGTGGGCTTGGATGCGCGCACGATAATACCAGGTGCCTACTTTTGTCGATGAGACTTTCCTTACTTCTAGCATTTGCACCCCAGAGCAAAAATACAACAGGTTTGTCAAGTTCATTCACTTTTTTTATAATCGCGTCGGTGAAGGTCTGCCAGCCGAGGTTCGCGTGGGAATTTGCCTGACCTGAGCGCACACTCAAAACCGTGTTGAGAAGCAGCACTCCTTGGCGCGCCCAGCTTATCAAACAACCATGGTTTGGCGCCGAAACCCCAACATCATCTTTCAGCTCTTTGAAAATGTTTTTCAGCGATGGTGGCGGCTCAATACCTGGCATCACAGAAAAGCAAAGCCCATGAGCCTGCCCCTCTTCGTGGTATGGGTCCTGCCCGAGCAAAACCACCTTCACGTCGTTATAGTCGCAAAGTTTCATGCTTGAAAAAATCTTGTTGCGAGGAGGATAGCACTTCCCCTTCTCATACTCCTCGTCAACCTTCGCAAGCAGCGCTTTGAAATATGGCTTCTCAAATTCTTCTTGCAAGACCTCGTCCCAAGAATTGCCAAAAAATGTCATAATTTTTCCTCACATGAAAAGTTTAGCATATGTCGTAGCAAAATTGCAAACAAAAGAAAAGGAGAAAACATTTTTCTCCCTAAACAAAATCATCTGAGCCGAAGTCGTCGCCAAAGCCGTCGTCATCATCGAAATCATCGCCGTCAAGGTTGTCGTCTTCGTCATCATCGCCAAGCAAGGAGTCTTCGCTTGAAAGGTCTTTTTCTTCTTGCGGCTCTTTGATCTCAACCTTTTCTTCAAACTCAACATCCTGAATTTCGTCGTCTTGCTTTTCGCCAAGAGTTTTTTCTTTGAGTTCTTCGAGGTTTTCATTGTTGACCGCCAGCGCAACGTCCAGCCCGCTGAGCCCAAGTTTTTTCTCCATTTCCTCATCGCTTTCCTTGATTTCAAAATGATTGTAGAGGCGATTGTCGGTGCTATGGATGACTTTAACCTTTTCCATAAGCTCGTTGTAGTCTGGCAAGTCGTCAATCGACGAAATGTTGAAACGCTTCAAGAACTCGTCGGTTGTGCCAAACAAAACAGGCTTTCCAACAGTATCTTTTCTTCCCACGATTTCAATGAGGTTGTGTTCAAGCAAGATGTTGATTGCATAGTCCGAACTAACGCCGCGAATTTCCTCAATTTCGAGCCTTGTGACTGGCTGCTTATATGCAATTATTGACGCCGTTTCAAGAGTTGCCTTCGAGAGATTGCGCTGCCTTATTGGGTTGAGAACTTGCGCCACAGCATCTGCATACTGCGATGCCGACGCAAATTGCAACTTGTTATTAAATTCAAGCAAAACAATTCCCGAGCCCTCTTTATATTTGTTTTTTAGCTTCTTCACAGCATTTTTTATCTCAGGTTTTGTTGCGTCAATTTTTCCAACGATATCGTTTATGTCAACAGCATCTCCGCTAACGAAGAGAATACTTTCCAAAACGTTTTCAAGATTGTCCATTGTTTTCCTCTTTTTTGATAATGTCGATATCCGAGTAGATCTCGCTTTGTTCAACACGTATCAACTGATTTTTCAAAAGTTCTAGTAGCGCCAAGAATGTGTTGATTATCTCACTTTTCGAATAGTCCGCCTCAAAAAGTTCGCTGAATTTGAACCTGCTCTTAATTAGCAAACTATCTTTGATTTGCGCTATCTTTTCCGCAACCGTGAATCGGTCTTTTTCAATCTTTCTTTCTGTTATCTCCTCCGCCTTCACGCTCACCCTGTGCATAAGCGATGTGAACGCGTTGATGAGCGAATCCACGCTGAGTTTGTCTGGCAGAACATAGCGGTAGTCCCCAGCCGACTTGTCAGGCGCCTTATAGAACTTGTCAACGTCTTCAAGCTCGTGTATTTTCTCGCTCGCCTCTTTGAAGAGTTTATATTCTTCAAGTTGCCTATAAAGCTTCTCTTCTGGGTCCTCTTCCTCCTCTTCGGTTTCAACCTCAGGCTTTGGCAAGAGTTTGTTAGACTTTATTTCAAGCAGCGTTGCCGCCATCAAAATAAAGTCGGCAGCTTTCTCCATGTCGATTGAGTCGATGTCCTTCATCATCGCAAGATATTGCTCAGTTATCTGCGAGATGAAAATGTCGCGAATATCAATCTTTGCAACCTTTATTAGATGATAAAGCAAATCTAGTGGACCTTCAAACTGGTCGAGTTTGAAGCGAAGCGAACTGTCAATGTCCTCAGCTTCTTCCATTCCCTCAACCAAAATTGGTTCATCTTCGTTGAAATCGTCAGCCTGGTTAACAGGCAAAGCCTCGTTTTGCTTGTTCTCTTTTGTTTCTTCTTCCATCACATCACCAACTTAAAAAGTTTATCGAACCAGCCGAGGAAGAGGTCTCCCAAAAGCGAGTTGAAAAATCCAATATAGAGCGAAAGCAGCCCCGTGAAAAGCAAAACAAGCATAATCCAAAAGCTGCTTCTTCGCATGAAAGTTAAATAGCCATTATTCTTGTTTTTGCTGAGCGCTTCAACAACCCTGAACCCGTCGAGCGGATAGATTGGCAAAAGGTTGAAGAAAAAGAACATGAAGTTGAGCGAAATCATATAGCTGAAAAAGTCGTAGTATAGTTCGCTAAGAAAACCATAATCATTGAAAAGTGCTGGCCAAACATTGAATAAGAACGCAAACAAAAAACACGAAAGAATTGCAAGGCAGAAATTCGCAATAACACCGGCAAAGGCAACCCTGAGTTCGCTCTTTTTGCCCCTTTTGAAATTTCTTTTATCAATTGGAACGGGCTTTGCAAAACCTATTCCAAACAAAAGCAAAAAGATAAGCCCGCTGATATCAATATGCGCAAACGGAGCAATAGTGTAGCGACCCAAAATTTTTGCGGTCTTGTCTCCTTCTTTATAGGCTGCATGGGCATGAGCAAACTCATGAATAGGCATGGAAATAAAGAGCGCCGACAAAAACGCAATCATCATTGCTAAGATTGGCAGCATGGAAAATGTTTGCTCTGTTACTATTCCCTCAACCACACTTTCTCTCCTTTATAACATATAATTGTAATGTAAATTCGTCACCTTGTCAAACAAAAGGGTGACAAACTATTTCTGTCACCCTCAAAATTTTATAAGACTTTACATTTTTATAAAGATTTTTGTAAAAATGTCACCAAGCCTAATTTCCTTCACATCCTCTCTCACAACAAGTGGAATTTCTTTTTCAACAATACCCTTTGAGTCAACAACATAGAGCGTGCCAACCTCTTCGCCGCTTTTGAGTGGTGCTTTGAGTTTATCTTTTAGTTTATAGCTGAGCGAATACTCAAACTCTTCCCCTCTTTTCAAAAACTTGACATAGTCTTCTTTTGGAAAAACATTCACCATCTTTTGTTTTGCTTTTTGCACTTCAATTTCATAAAGTGGCTTTGAACTTTTGAAAATCACTTTATTTTCATAGTTATTGAAAGCATAGTTGAAAAGTTCACTCATCTCAGCAAATCTTGTTTTGCTGTCTGGTTCGCCCATAACAACCCCAACAACTCTCATGTCACCACGCGTTGCCGAAGCCGACAAGCAGTAGCCGGCGTCGTTAGTGAAGCCAGTCTTTCCGCTGTCGCACCCCTCATAGAACTTGACAAGTCGGTTGGTGTTGACAATCTCTGTCTTGCGCCCAGACGGATGCACAAGCTCGGTCATCCAAATCTTGCTATACTTTTTATAAATCTCGTTATCGCAAATTTGCTCGTAGATTTTGAGAATGTCTTTGGCTGTTGAATAGTGGTCGAATGCAGGAAGCCCTGTCGCATTCACAAAAGACGTGTCGCGAAGCCCAAGTTCTCTTAGCTTAAAGTTGAGTTTCTTCACGAACCCCTCTTCACTTCCCGCAACCGCCTCAGCAAGTGCAACCGTGCTGTCGTTAGCCGAAGCAACAATAACCGTCATGATAAGGTCGCCGGCTTTATACTCACTGTTCTCATCCAAGAATGCCGATGACCCTTCGGTCTCGCTCGCATGATGGCTGATTTTCACTTTTGTTTCCTCACTGATAGTTCCTTTTTCAATGGCGTCAAAGATGAGCATGAGCGACCCAAGCTTTGTCATGCTGGCAATCGGCAAGCGCTCAGACGCATTTTTTTCAAAGATAATTGTTTGACTATTTTTGTCATATAAAAGCGCACTTTTGGCGTGAGAACAAAGTTCTGTTTCGCTCGCAAAAGCCATATTTTTCATTGCAAATGGCATGTTGACAAGCGCCAAAGAAAAAAGCAAAAAACATAAAATTGAACGAATTTTCCTCATTTTATACCCCTTTTTACACTGTTCAATTCTATTTTTTGCGTTTTTTCAACAAATTATTCGTCAATAATTAATAACAACAAAACTTTTCAAAAATAGTGGCAAAACGAAACTTGAAACAAGGCAAACAACAAAAAGTGCCCCGGCCGACAATAGTAGTTTGAAAAAGTAATTAGTCTCTTTGAAGCTGGCAACAAAGCCAAGTTTATATCTCCGCTGTTCGTTTGCTCTTTCAAGCCCTATGGCAAGAGTGAAGGCAAAGAGCACGATGTTCACAATATTTATTGGCACAACCAAAAATATAACATTGAGTATTCCTGTGATGCCATAGAGAGTTATGAGTGCCGCACTCGAAAGCACAATCAGCGCCATTTGATAGCCAAGAAAAATATACGCCAAAATGCCCGTGTAGCTAGTGAGCGTTAAAACGAAAATGATAACAACGCAAATCAAAACGTCATATAGCCTGCTATAAAATATGGAGGAATAGCTCGCCGTTCCTGTGATATAGCCAAACATATTTTTGTCCGCGGGGCTCAAAAGCGCCGTGTATTTATACCCGGTCAAGCTGATATAAATCCCAACAGCAAGCCCCACCAAAGCAAAAACCACGGCAAAAACATAGAGCATGGCGTTCTCTTTGAAATGATATTTCAAATTTTCAAACTTATAACTTATTGCCATACTTTATTATATGATGGCATTCAAACTTTTTTAACAATTTTCGACTTCCAATTCAGCTGAAATTTCCTTGTCAATTTTGAGTTTGTTAACAATGGTTGAAATGGCAATGGTGTTCGTCATATTATATTGAAACTCAGAGCGCAAGCGCATATTCTCAACAGTTGTTGGCATTGACCTTATCTGTTCAAGCGCCGACAAAAGTGCCGTTCGCATACTTTTCTCAACGGCGTAGGCAGACTTGTTATACTTCTCTCCCACTTCCTTATAGATCTCCATAATTGAGTAACCATATGGGTAGGTCAAATACGCCCTCAAAATCGCATCGGTATAGTAGGCAAACCCGTCGTATCTGCTTGAAAATTTATACTTGAAAAGCTGCTCGCAAATCTTACTTTTGATAAGTGGCAAATTGTGCTGAGGCAGCGAGTCTATTTTCTTCTTGATTTTCAATAGCGACGAGCCAAGTATAAGGTCAAAGTTTGGCGAGTTCAACCCATTGATGCAGTCAAAATTCTGGTTGTCGAAGGTATTATTCGTAACAATCAAAATATGCTTGCAATAATTGTTATAGATTATGTCCAAAAGAAAACATAGTCTCTCATGGTCGAAGCCATCGTCGTTCAACACCAAGATGTCAACTTTATTCTGCGAAAAATATGAGAACAACGAATCGTCGCCATATTCAACTTGAACACATTCAAATCCATAATTTCTTGAAGTATTTTCAAAATACTTCCTGAGGTCATTGCCCTTTTCATAGACAATAGTTTTTAATGATAAATCCACTTTTTTAATCTCCCAAAACACACACAATGACCAAATTTTATCACATAAAATGAATAAAAGCAAACTATTTTTCAAAATTTTTACAAATTTATTAAAAATTTTTAATTATTTATCATCCAATCAATATAAACCCCAAAGCCTTTTGTTGGGTCGCTGACGAAAACATGAGTGACTGCGCCAACGAGTTTGCCGTCTTGGATTATAGGGCTTCCGCTCATCCCCTGAACTATTCCGCCTGTCTTTTCAATGAGCCTTTGGTCAGTCACGCGGATGACCATACTCTTCTTGTCGGATGTGGTTTGACTGAGAAGCTTCACAATCTCAATGTCAAAGTATTCAGGCTCCGCCCCATCTATTGTTGAAACAATCTGTGCTTTCCCAGTCCTAACCGAGTTTTTGAACCCGACCAGAACTTTTTTATTTATATTATTGTTTTCAATATATTCTTTCTTTATTGTGCCATAAACACCAAAGTCGTTGTTGGTGTCCAAGGTGCCAGCCTCTTGTCCGCTTCGAAGAAACAATCCTCTAAGTTCGCCAGGATTACCCCTTGTTCCCTTGTTGACCCCAACGATGGAGCACTTGTATATGTTCCCGGCAATAACTGGCATAACAATGTCAGTGTCAATGTCAGTCACCGGATGCCCAAGCGCACCGAAGCGTAGGTCGTCCTTAATGTATGTCAAAGTGCCAACGCCAGCCGCGTTGTCGCGAATCCAAAGCCCAAGACGATATGCGTTCGTTGAAACTTCAAGTGCTGGCCTGACTGAAACCGAGAAACTTTCTCCACCCCTGTTTATCCCAAGCGAAACATAGTCGCTCTCTTTTTGACCAAGAAATTTTTCAACATCAGTTGCCGAAGTGATTTTGTTGCCGTCAACCGAGAAAAGCACATCCCCAGCTTTAACATTCTTGTTTTCAAGTGGGCGCTCTTCGCCGAAGATTGTCTGCACCCCACCGATTGCAACAATGATAACCCCTTCGCATTCAAGAGTGAAGCCAAGTGGATACCCGCCGAGAATCACCTCAACTTTTTCGTCTTTTGTTTCTTGTGGTTTTTTGATGCCGAAGAAGTCGCGTATCATCTCGCCAAGACCAACACGGCTAGCACTTGCAAAAGTGCAAGACGCAACCTTTTCAAGTCCACTCACCGAAACTGACACAAAGCTGACAAACGCAACAACAATGCAAACAATCCTCAAAAATGCGCGTCTAAAAGAAAAAACCACTTTATTCATAAAAGTAGTTTTTGCTCTCAATTAATATATATGTAAAATTTTCAAAAATTTTAGAAATTTTTTCCCTCAGCCAAAAGTTCCCTCGCGTGAAGAAGCGAATGTTCTGTAATGTTTCCACTGATAAGCCTTGCAATTTCTCTCTCCCTTGCTTCACCCTTAATGGCTGCAACACTTGTTGTGGTTGTATTGTTATTTTCAATCTTTTCAATAAGCAAATGATTGTCGGCATAACTTGCAATTTGTGGCAAATGTGAAACGCAAATAACCTGCGCAATCTTTCCAACGCTTTTAAGTTTCTTTGCAAGCGACAGCGCAACAACGCCACTGACCCCTGTGTCTATTTCATCAAAAACAAGAGTTTCAATTCCTTCGAGCTTTGCCGTCACATTCTTGACCGCAAGCATGAACCTGCTCATCTCGCCACCACTGGCAACATTTTTGAGCGGCTTCACCTCTTCGCCAAGGTTTGCCGAGAACATAAATTCAACGCTGTCAAGCCCTGTGCTTTGTTTGTTTTCAAAATCAAGCTTTGTTATTTTAACAACAAACTTTGCATTTTTCATCGACAAATCTTTCAATTCTTTGGTTATTGCCTCTTCAAAATTTTTCGCAATTTCACATCTCTTTTGTGTTAATTTTGCTGCAATTTCGATGATTTTGGCAGATAATTCGTCTTTTTGCTGTTTTAATTGCTCAATGGTTTCAGTCGCGGATGTCAGCCTCAAAAACTCATTTTTTGTCCTTTCTAAATACTCATTAATTTCACTAACACTTGCTCCATATTTCTTTTTGAGCGACGAAAGAAGGTCAAGCCTATTCTCATTTTCTTTTGCCTTCTCTTCATCAATATAGAGCTTGTCTATTTCTTCTTCAAGCGAGTTTGAGATGTCGTCAAGCTCAATTCTTGCCGATTCCAACCTTTCAATAATAGGATTGAGTTTGTCATAGAACTGACTAACCGAGCCAAGCAAAGTTATAACTTTTTTAACGCCCTCAATCGCGCCTGAATATTCATAGCCGTCGCCACTTGTCATTTTAACGGCACTCGAAACAGCTTCAACAATCTTCTCTTGGTGGAGCACTTGGTTGCGATATTCTTTCAGCTCTTCCTCTTCGCCATCATGGAAGTTAGCCTCTTCAATTTCGTCAATTTGATACTTATAAAGGTCGATGAGGCGATTTCGTTCAAGGTCATCGCCATTGAAATCATTCAATTCATCAACAACGCTGTTATACTTTGTGTATAATTCATAATACTCATTTTTGAGTTTTTCAACTTCTTTGCCGCCAAACATGTCGAGAATTTTCAAGTGGTTTTGCACTTTCAAGAGGTTTTGGTGCTCGAACTGTCCGTGCAAGTCCATAAGCGGTGCCGATAATTTTTTGAGCATGGAAAGTGTGAACGAATTGCCATTAACTCGGCACTCGTTTCTTCCGTCAACGCCGAGTTTTCTTGTGATTATTATGGTGTCGTCTTCGTCGAGTCCAAACTCACAAAGAACCTTTTTCACATTCTCTTTCACCGAAGTGAAAACCGCCTCAACGCTTGCAAACTTCTCACCCTTCGAAACAAGACTTTTGTCAGCCTTTTCGCCAAGAAGAAGTGATAATGCATCAACAATCAAAGATTTACCAGCACCAGTTTCACCCGTTAAAACATTGAAATTTTTGCCAAACTCAATAGTTTGCGAGTGAATAAGCGCCAAATTATTGATAGTCAATCTCTCTAACATAAAAACTCCTTAGTTGCTTGAATCGATATCGGTAAATGGCTTGATAACAATTTCATCAAGTTGCTTCTTTATGATCTCAACTTTGCCTTCTGTTTCCTTCAATTTGTCAAAACAAATCTTACTCAGCTGAACACTTTTTTCAAAAAGTGCGATTGCATCGTCAAGCCCTTTATCATTATTTTCAAGCTCATTAAGTATTTTTTCAAGTTCTTTTACTGCCTCTTCATAGGTCATAATTTTTTCTCCTTAACACTTTTAACTTCACTCAAAATAACTCCATTTTCAACGAAAGTTTCAAGTTCATCTCCAACCTTGACATTTTTTATGTCAACAGTCTTTCCGCCCGACAAAACCTTCGCATATCCTGATTTGAGAATTGCAAGAGGATTGCTCTTTTCAACCATCGTTGTTAGCACTTCTAATCTGCTTTTTTTGCCAGAAATGATAAAATCTACCCTGTTTTTCACACTCTCAACCACACTTTTTGCGTCTTTTTTAGCAAGGTCGATTCTTGATGTTATATTCTTTGCGATGAGCGATGTGAGGTTTTTCACAGCGCATGCATCATCTTCAAGCATGCTCATAAGTTTTGTTTTCAGGCGACTTTTAATTGCGTCCAAGAGCTCCACTTCTTCATAGAAATCAAAGACCGCAAGTTCTGCCGCAACCGACGGAGTTGGCGCTCGAAGGTCACTTGCAAAATCGATGATGGTATAGTCAGTTTCATGCCCAACCGCAGATATAACCGGAAGCTCACTTTCAAAGACTGCTCTTGCAACTATTTCTGTGTTGAATGGCGACAAGTCTTCAAACGACCCACCACCGCGCGCAACAATGATAACATCAACATTCTTTTGTTCATTGAACCAATCAATGCCCTTTGCAATCTCTTTTTCGGCGTTTTCGCCCTGCACTTTTGCCGGGTAAACAAGAATATTTGTGTAGGGATTTTTAGCGCGAGTCACATGATTAATATCGCGTATAACGGCGCCAGTCTCACTTGTGACAACGCCGATTCTTTGCGCATACTTTGGAATCTCTTTTTTCTTCGACGCATCAAAAATCCCCTCGGCTTCAAGCCTTGCTTTGAGCTCCAAAAACTTCTTATAAAGTTCGCCAAGCCCATAGGTTTCAATCTTTTGAACCACGAACGACAGTCTGCCAAGCTTCACATGATAGTTGAGCCGCCCCGTCACCATCACCCTGTCACCATTCTTCGCAAAGGGATAGAAACTTGAAAATTTCACGCACGAAAGCTGCGCACCTTCCTCTTTGAGATCAAAGTACGCAATGCCATTTGAGATTTTGAAATTCGTTATTTCACCATAAACACTAACACCAAGCAGCAACTCTTCATTGTCGAAAATCTGCTTGATATAGTTGTTCAGTTGCGTCACACTAAGTGTCAAGTTCTGCATTATTCACCCACGAAATTTTTGAGCACACCATTTATATATGTCGCGCTCTTGTCGGTCGAGTAGGTCTTTGCAAGGTTCAAAGCCTCGTTGATTCCAACTTTTGCAGGCACAATTTTATGCTCAATTTCGTATATTGCAACAAGCAAAAGCGCAAGGTCAACTTTGAAAATCCTGTCAATCTTGAAACTTTCGCTATATTTTTTGATGCTTTCCATGAGGTTGTCAAATTCGTTTATAACGCCGTTATAAACCTCACTTATATAGCCAACTTCGTCTTTGTTTTTGTCCTCAGCAAGATACTCTTCCAAAAGAGCCGTGTTCTTTTCTTTTGAAAACAAATATTCAAAAATTAACTTAAAAGCGCATTCGCGCGCATAACTTCTGCTCATAACTAATCCTTATTTTTACCCAGTTCAGGCTGGCGTTCCTGTTCATTTTCTTCTTCTCTTTTTTTCAACTCTTCAGCCTGTTTTTTTTCAGCTTCCGTTCTGTCAGCTTCAAAACCAAGTCCAAAAGAATTTTGACCATTTTCAGGCTTCTTTTTCCTTTTAACTTCCTCAGACGGCACAAAATCCAAACCTAGTTCTGATATTTTTTCACTCGTCCACCCTTCATCAAACGGAACGGTTGTTTTTCCAGAAACATTACCTAATGCGAATTCTCCACCTTTCTCCTTTCCCTTACCCTCTTGAGGTTCATTTCGAGTTAACGTTGGAATGTTGTTGATAGGTGTATGGTATGGGTTCATCCTTGGAAAATTTGTGTGCACATTATCCCGAGATGGTTGGTATTGCATTGGTTTGTCTGGTTTTGGCGCTATACCTGGTTCAGGTTTTGAACCCCCTTGCTTCTCTTCGGGCTTTTTATCGTTTGGCTTGTTTTTTGGTGTTATAAAATTAAAAAATCCATTGATAAGAGAACCATACACGCTGTCGTTTCCCTTTTTACCATCACTTTTACCAACTTTTAGCGTGCCCGGAGAAACAGCTTTTCCATTACTTTTTGGTGCAGCATATTTGATTGCGGCTGATTTTTTAGAGGTCGAACCAGACGACTTATCGCCAGAAGATGATTTTGCTGCGCCTTTATCTTTCTTTTTGGGTGCAGATTTTTCTTCGCCGCCTTCTTTTTTCTCGCCATCCTTGTCGGGTCTCTTCTCCTCAAACTTGTCGTCTTTTTCGCCCTTTCCCTCTTTTTGAGTCTTTTCAAGGATTTTTCGAATATTTTGCTCTTGAACCTTATCGCCCGACTTTTGCGCCTCTTCAAGCTTTTTCTTGAGTGTCTCGCGAATAACAATAATTTCTTGTTCTTCAACTGGCACTTTTCGAGTCATAACACGGCTCGTTGTGTCAACCTTTGCTATTTTCTTCACGCCATTTTTTATAACAAAAACCTGAGGAATCTCGTTTCCATTCTCATCAAACCTTGGAGCAATTCCAAGCTGTTCATATATAGTCTCAACCCTATTGCCATCCTCATCAAAAGTTGGTTCAATGCCAAGCAATTGATATAAATCTTTTATCGAGCCATCTTCGTTATATTGAACTTTCAAGCCGAGAATTTCATAAAGCTCGCGCATTTTCATGTCCTGCTCAGCTGCCTCTCGCGCTTTCTTTTCTTCTTCTGCATCCTCGCCTGTTTTTTTATTAAGTTCTGCTTCGTCAAGTGGCAATGCCACCCCAGCCCCTTCATTAGCTGGCACCGACGCAGCAGTCACATCGGTTTTGGGGTTCGCCTTTATAAGTTTCAAAAGTCTCGTGAACAAGACAACACAAACAATGAAAGGCAAAAGAGCAATCGCACCAATAATGAAAAACATTAATTCGGAAATTAGTTCAGACAAGAAAAGCACAAAATCAGCAACAAACAAAACTCCGCATAGAATCAATATTGATAATAAAATACTCTTTCGCTTTTTCATAAGAATACCTCTCACACAGGAACTTCTTCGATGTTTGAAAAGATAACCCCTGTCACATTAACATTTATTGCAACAACCTTGAAATTGGTCATGGACTCAATACTACTTTTAATATTCTCTTGAACCCTGAACGCAACATCCTTCACAGAATAGCCAAACAAAACATTGACATAGACATCAACATAAACATCATTGTCTTCGCCAAAATCTATCATAACGCCATGATGATAGTTTTTATTAAAAACACGCTTTGAAAACTTCAACCCCGAAGCATCAAGCGACGCGATGCCATTGATCTCTTGCGTTGCAAGTTTAACGATAGAAAGAACAACGTTTCTTTTATAGGAAACGCTACCGTCATCGCCGTTCAAAAGCATTTGCTTGTTTTTTGCCATAGTAACTCCTTATAATAATTATATATATTATAACATATAAGAAAAATATTTTGCAACGATTTTTTGAATATGCCTTAACAATTATTTATAGGGTCGCCCAAATAATAAAAAAATACACCAAAACATGAGTTTTGATGCACTTTTTCACAACATTTTTCCAAAATTTGCGTTTTATTTAACAGGAAAAACTTTGATATGAGTTGGCAAAACACCAGTTCCGTTAACAAGAATTGCCAAAATTGCGCCGACCTCATCACCTGTTAAGCCGTTTGCGGTTTTAACAAAAACATTGAGGTTTTCGTTTGACGATGTCACGATAACATCTTCATAACCACGAGCAGAAATCAAGCTTTCAAGAACCAATTCTTCATCAATGTTTGCAGAGATGGCGTCGATTTGCGCTTGCGCTCTTTTGATTTCATCTTCGTTTGTGCTAGTCTTTATAATATTGTTATAGATGTCAAGTTGATAATTTCTTGATGCAATCTTATCCGCTCTTGTTGACGCGAAAAAGTTAGCGTTGATTGTTGTTGCTTCAATCCCACTCTCGCGTTTGTTGAGCGCAACATTAAGATACCCTGTCACAACAAGCAAAACGACCATGGAAACCAAAATAAATATTTTCTTTTTCTTACTCATAAGTTTACCCTCCTTAAAAAATAGAATTTTCATTATTTCCCCTCCACCACTTCAACATTGGAAATATTAACAGAAAGAACATTTGAAACGATGTTTGTTAGCGTTGCTTTCAGCATGCTGTCTTTTGCCCCAGTTGCAACAATCAACACCCCAATGATTTTTGGCAAGATCTCAACTTCAACAACTGGCGAATATATTGAGCCGTTCCGCGCTTCGTATACCGTTGTTTGAACGCTCGTCGAACCCGACTCGCCATTTTGGTTTGTGGTTGAATTTGACTCCATCAAATATTTTATTGTTGGGCTGCTGTCAACCATAACAAAGACCTCAACTTTACCAACACCCTCGATGTTTTTCAACACACATTCAAGTCTATTCTCAACAGCCTCGCAATATTCCAAAGATTTGAAAGAATTTGAAAGGCCATTAAGTCCACTTTCACTCGACGACTTTTTCTTTGGGAAAATGGTCGAAAGAAATATGACAAGCACAACCAGAATCAAAATAACAACTATCAAATTCTTAAAACTAAAAGTTTTCTTCTCTTTATCATCCTCTGCTTTTGAGAACAACCTTTTGAAAAATGAGTTTTCACTTAGCGCCACAATTTCAACCTCTTTATATAATTATATTAAAAACATTTATCAAAATTACATTTTTTGTTTTTGAACATAAAACACAACATTTTGTTGATACTAAGCAGAAATTTCAACATGAATTTTTACATTTTGCGTTTTTTATAATTCAAGTAGCCCCGCGCCATCCCCCATCAAAAAACTTATAATAGGATACGCAATTGAGCAAAACAAGTAGAGCCCAACAACTGAAAGCGTGAATTTTCTCAGTCGCCCCTCTGGCAATAAAATCCCAGCCAAAACCTCAAAAATAGTGCAGCAAACAATGTTTATTATGAAAGTTCTCATACACACCTCATATAATATTTGAAATTGAGCAAGTAATTAAAAAAATCGTCAAAAAATACATAAGTGCAACTCCAACAATAATTGCAACCAATAATTTCAAACTTTTGGCAATTGAATAGAGTAAATTTGCACTTTGCGAATCTCCGATCGGTTCAATAACCCCCGCAAGAAGTTTGAGCCCAAGTTCAATAATCGCAATGCTAACAACAGGAACAATAATGGTTGCAAACAAAAGTAGTATACCTGCAAACCCGGTTGCATTTTTAACAATGAGCCCACCTGCCTTAACAAGTTCAAAGCCGTCTGATATATATCCACCAAGCAAAGGAATATAGTTCTTTATTGCAAATTTGGTTGCTTTAATACTTATTCCATCAGCCGCACCGGCAGTTATGCCCTGGAGCGAAAGAAATGCCATAAAAACCGCAAAAGTTGTTCCAGCAATCCATTTGAACAGCGACGACACAAACCCACCAAGTTTTGAAAGCTTCGTGTTTGGTGATATATTCCCAATTATTGCAAGCACCAAACTTAGTGAAAAAATTGGCAAAAGCACATAAACAAAGATATTAGATATAACATTTGAAAAAAATGCAAGCATGGGCGTGTAAGCCTTCACAGTAACAACCCCACCCATAACAGTCATTAACGACAATAAAATTGGAAAAATTGCATTCATTTGCCTCTGCATTTGCGACAAACTAGTTTTTGTTTGAACAATAAGCTGAGAAGAAATAGTTGAAACAATAATAACCACAACAGAAAAACATACCAAATAAACAACTTCCCCAACCCCACTTATTTTTCCAGATCTTATGTTATTAAACATTGAGCAGAGCAAAACAACAATGAGAATCAAGAAAAGCGGAGACAAAACTTTCTTTATGGAATTTCGCAAAGAAGCAAGTAAAATATTGAAAAATGACGCAATATTTATAGTTTCGCCGCCTTCAATAACTGAAACAACGAACTCTTTGAAACCTTTGCCACCAAACAAATCAAAGTCAAAATCAAGCTCATTGAATGCATCATTAAGTTCGCTAAAATCAATACCATCAATAACCTTCGATGTTTCGCTTTTCAGTTCCTCTTCAACATTTTCAGTCGGTTCGTTTTCGGCAAACGCATAATTATTCAAAAATAAATTATTATTTGTCATTAATATTAAAAACGCAAATAATAAAATAAAAAGCACAAACATTTGTCGTTTATAAATCAAATTAATGAAATTATTGCGGAAATCATTGTTTTTACCATGGGCATTGCCATTAAGCATATTGCAATCTTACCTCCCACAATAATTTTATCAGCAATACTTTTATTTCCACTATCTTCTGCAAGGTCGGCAGTGAACTCAGTCACATATCCAATAGAGATAACTTTTATTATGGGTTTCACCATGTTGAATTTCACATTTGCGATACTTTCAATTGCCAAAAACTCATCAATGAGCCCATCGAACGCGTTTATACACAGCATAAATATGATAAGTCCACCACAAATGTTTGCTAAAACCGCAAAATCACTCTTATATTCCTTCAAAATGATGTTAATTATTATCGTAACAATGCCAACACCAAGTATTTTAATAATCATATTTATCCTCAATATAAATTGAACATACTTTTGAGAGTGTCGAACAATCCACTCACCATGTTAAGCACCATTATTAGAACTATAACAAGCCCAGCAAGTGTTGATAGCGTTGCGATTTCACTTTTGCCTTGGTGTTGCAATATTTGGTTCACAACAGCTGTCAAGATTCCAATTGCAGCGATTTTGAAAATTATTTCAACACCCATACTCACCTCCTAGATTATTAAAACGCAAACAACAATACCAACCGCAATACTTAGCTTATAATATAGAATTCCATTCTTTTTTCGTTCAACTTCGCAAGCCAACGAAATACTCTTTATGTTTTCAATGAAGTTATCAATATTTGACACTTCAATTTCTGCGCTTGAACTCCCAAGCGAGGAAACAAAATTATTTATAATCATTTTTTCGTCGTTTTTCAAAAAACGCAAATTCCGCCCGTCCATGTTGCAATTCTTGAACAATTCTGCAATAATGCAACTATATTTATTTTTACTTTTTGAAATATAGCCATCTATTAATTCGTTTAATTTTATTTTCCTAAAACTTATGTCGTTTTTGAGCCGATGCAAAAAGTTAATTAATTCTTTGAAAAACTCATCCCTTTGAACATACTTTTGCGTTATAGCCCTTCCAACAAAAGCACTTGAAACAACTATCACCACACAAAATAAATAAATCATCATTTTCTCCAAAAATGCAAAATTTTAATTATTTTGTTGCATTTCTCATCATTTATTGCTAAAAATACAGACATTTTAGGTTTTCATCAAAAATACCATCAACACTGCCAACTCCATTTTTATTTGATAAAACCACTATTCTCTCGAAAAATTTACCTTTGATAAGATTTGAAAAATCTTGTTTATCAATAATTTCAAGATGATTCTTTGCATGGATTGAAGCAATCACCTTCACACCTGAACGCATCGCGTTTATGCATGCATCAGCGTCGTCTTTCGTCATCAGTTCATCAGTCAATATAACATCGGGTTTGAGTGACCTTATGCCAAATGAAAATGCGTATTTCTTGCTTGCCCCTGAAATAACATCTGTGTTTGCACCAACATCAAGCATTGTTTCACCACCAACGCATGACGCAAGTTCAAAGCGTTCGTCAACCATAAGACAATTATAAATGTTTTTTAGCTCACTTATTTTTCTTGCAATGTCTCTTATCAAAGTTGTTTTTCCCGCGCCTGGCGGCGATATTATCAATGTGTTTTTTATTTCGTTCTCGCTTGCAATAAATTTGAAAACATTTTTCGAGCAGTCAATGACCTCGTGCGGGATGCGTATATGAAGAGACGTCACATTTTTTATTGTTGTTGGCATAAAGTTGTCGCTATTAACACTTTCGCCAGCAATTCCCACTCTTATTCCACCGCGCGCAGTTATGAACCCTTGCTTGATTTGCGAATTGAAAGCATACAATGAATTTTCTGTTGCCCTTCTCAGCACTTCGTCAATATCTTGTCCACTCGCAAAAACCTTTTCTCCACTGCCGTATTTCAAATAGATATTTTTTCCGCCAAGTCTAAGAATCACAGGAGCGTTTCGTCGCAGCCTTATTTCTTCAAGACGCTCACTAAAAGGTTCAATCAAGTTTTTCAGCCTTTGTGGCAAAATTCCGTCAACCATCTCCGCGCTCCTATCATTTATTAATAATTACTATAAAAGATTGCCTTATATGTTTTACGCGCGAAAAAAAATATGTCACATAATGACATATTTTATAACTTTCAAAAAAGCGTTGGGCTTATGCTCTTGACATATATGTTCCAGTACGAGTGTCAATACGGATTCTATCGCCATTATTAACAAACAATGGAACTTGAATAACATAGCCTGTTTCAAGAGTTGCAGGTTTGAAACTTGCTTTTGAAGTATCGCCCTGGATTGCAGGTTCGCATTCAACGATGTTGAGTTCAACAAAAGTTGGTGGTTCAACGCTGAAAGCTTCGCCCTTATAAAATTGAATAACGCAGTTCATATTCTCGGTTATGAAGTTGAGTGCGTCTTCAACTTGGTCTTTGTTGAGAGGTACTTGTTCAAAAGTTTCGTTGTCCATGAAATAGTAGAGACCGCTATCATTATAAAGATACATCATCTCTTTTCTTTCGATATGAGCCTTTTCGAATTTTTCAACAGGGTTGAAAGTTTTTTCAATAACCTGACCTGTTACGATATTTTTGAGTTTTGTTCTAACAAAGGCAGCACCCTTGCCCGGTTTAACGTGCAAAAATTCAACAACGATATAAATCTTTCCTTCAATTTCGATAGTTACACCTTTTCTAAGTTCACCAGCAGTTATCATAAATTCCTCCAAATCACTTTTATGACGTGATTATAACACAAACATATATTCAAAATCAATCATTTTCGAAAATCTTTTTCATTGCGATCGCATCTTTTGTTTGGCAGCCGCGGCTTTCACATATGATCGAAGCGTTGATATCAAGTTCTTTTAGCACTTTCGCAAGCGGCTCGAAGTCTGGGCCATAGTGCTCCGTGTCGTTTTCAAAGTCCAAATGCTTTATCTCGCCTTTTTCTCCATACATAATTTTGGAAAAGTGTATGTGCACATTTCTAAATCGCTCACCCATATATTTTTTGAGAGTCAAAAATACATTTTTGAAGTCGTCTTCGGTTTTGAGCGAGCCGCCGTTATAGGCATTGATGTGGCCAAAGTCGAGCGTTGGTATGAATCTCTCATCAAGCGCACACATCTTCGCGACCTCTTCAACAGTTCCAACTTGCCCATGTTTTCCCATGGTTTCAGGGCAAACAAACATATCGTGAATATTGTTCTCATCAAGAAGTTTTTTGAGTTTTTCAAGACGCTTCATGATGAGTTCCATCGCCTTTTCTCTTGAATTTTTCATCAAACTTCCAGCATGGATGACCAGTTTTTTTGCACCAAGCAACTGCATCTTTTTTAGGCTGTCGATGATATATTGAAGCGACTTGTCGCCCATTTCGTCGCTCTCGTTCGCCAAATTTATATAATATGGTCCGTGAACACTCACTTCAATATTTGCGTTATCAAACAAGGTTTTTAGTTTCCTTGCTTTTTCATCGCCAAGCCTTATGCCATTGTTGAATGGATATTCAAACGCATTAAGCTTGTTTTCAGTCAACCAATCTGGAATCTCTTCGCTATGCGAATGGTTTTCCAAAAACTTATCACAAAAACCCGAGGGTCCAAACTTTATCATAACTCCTCCTTATCATATAGATATATCTTGCTTGAAAGCTCGCCATTTTTAATTTCGGCAAGCGAGAACTCATCATCATTTAGCATGCAAAGATACTCTCCGTCTGGCATATTGATATGAACTTTCTTGCCGTCCAAGATTTTCTTTGCGTCCTGCTG
>CANQQH010000005.1 GCA_947625955.1 uncultured Clostridia bacterium
TATCCTTCCCAACTCTCTCGAACTTCACAACACCGTCTGCCTTTGCAAACAATGTGTCGTCATCACCGATGCCAACATTTGCACCGGGATGAATCTTTGTTCCGCGTTGACGAACAATTATATTACCAGCTTTAACTTTTTCGCCTGCATACTTTTTCACACCAAGGCGTTGAGCATTACTATCTCTGCCGTTCTTTGACGAACCGCCACCTTTCTTGTGGGCGAACAACTGTATGTTAATAAACATTAGCCTTTAACCTCCAATTCAATAAAATCTGAGAAACCCTCGTTCAGGTCGCTGATGCCAAGGAGCATGGTGTCGAGAATAACATCCGCTTTTTCTCTTTCATCAGCCGTGATTTTTTCTGGCACAAGGATTTTTAAGTAGCCGCGCTTTTCATCGCGCTCGAAGTCGATATTGATTTTGGCAACGCTCATAAGCCCGAGCACTGCGGTCTGCACAACACTCGAAAGCGCCGCACACACAATATCTTCTCCCTTTTCTCCATAGAATGTGTGCCCATCGCACTCAACCATGAAGATATGACCATTTTTTCTTTTGACATTCACAATAGTCATCTTTCTAACCTATCGAAACAACTTTCAATTTTGTGTATGGTTGACGATGACCTTGGCGATGACGTTCGTTCTTCTTTGCCTTATATTTGAAAACAACGATTTTCTTTTCTTTTCCTTGTTCCAAAACTTCGGCCTTTGCTTTCACACCAGCAACAAAAGGTGTTCCAGTTGTAACATTGCCGTCGTCGTCGCAAACCAAGAGGCAGTCAAGTTCAACAGTGTCGCCAACATTTGCCTTGATTTTTTCAGCTTTGAAATACTTGTTTGGCTCAACTTTATATTGCTTTCCGCCTGTGCTAACGATTGCGTACATAATTTTTCCTCCTCTCTCCAGTCTCACTGCACTAGGTGATGAGCTTTCGCCCAAAACTTTACAAACCCTTCGCATGTGGCACGATGGTTATTCTACACCATCTTTTACTTTTTGTCAACTATTCGTTTTATATTATTTTACGACTCTTCGCCAATCTCAACAACTTCGCCCGAGCCGTTCACATAGTAGAGTTCTTCCTTCACAACATCAACTTCGCAGTTTGCAGCGCTCTTGATCTTTTCAATAAGGTTTTTGATCTTCTCTTCGTCTTCCTTAACAAGACACAGCACTCCGTCAGCGCTAACATCAAATGAGCGAAGGGTCTCAGTCGGCTCTTTTTTTAGCACTTTCTCAACCTCCGCCATTGCCTCGCCGTCCAAAAGCGTTATATGATACTGCCCAACAAGGCCATGCTTTGAGAACTCAACATCCGTTTCAAAAACGTTTTCAATCTCCCAATATGGTGGCAGGTTGTGTTCAATCGAGCTTTCAACAACGCTCGAATCAAGGCTGGTCTTTACTTCCAAAAACTCGCACAAACTTTCAATCCCCAGCGGAGTTGCACCCAACAATTCAAATTGAAATTTTGCGTCAATTCCTGAAAGCAGGAAAACTCTTTTCATGATACGCTCAATGTTGGCTTTGTTGAAGAACACGCCCTCGTCAATTTTCTTGAACTTAACAATGACCATTGCACACCCCCGCCTTTTGAAGTCCGCACAATGAACACTTATGCGCGCAAGAAAGCGTCACTTCCCCGTTGAGCGCCTTTTTATATTCATTTTGCAAAAATTCTTTTGAAACGCCCGAGTCGATGAGGTCCCAAGCCAAGATTTCATTTTCGTCTTTCTTTGCAAGGTATTTTTGCTTGTCTAGCCCCACAATCTCAAACGCATCGTCGAACGCCTTGAAGTTCGACTGATTCAAAATTGCGCCGCGCTTGAACGCCATGATAATCATCTTGCCAACATCTCTGTCGCCGCGAGCAATGATTGCTTCAACCTCGCTTTGCCTTGGGTCTTCATGTTCATATTTCGCGCCAAGTTTACCAAGTGCAGCGCTGAAAAATTTCTGCCTCTTTTCCGCCTCTTCCCTGCCGATAAATGCGCACCATTGCAAAGGCGTGAGCGGCATTGGAATGAATGTTGATGTTTGAACGGTGATTTCAAGCGGCCGCTTCGACAAACGACATTTTTCGTATAAATCTTGCACTTTTACCACTAAATTCACGATTTCCATGAGATCATTTGCGGTTTCTGTTGGCAAACCGATCATCAAAAGGAGCTTGACTTTGGTGTAGCCGTTCTTGAAAGCGTTTTTGAGCGACGACTCAATTTCGCTGTTTTGAAGCGCTTTGTTGATAACGCGCCTGAGCCTCTCGGTTGACGCCTCAATGCTCAGCGTGATGGTGTCGCTTTTCTCAACGCTTGAAAGTTTTGAGTCGAAGATTTCGTCGCGATGGTTCTCAATGCTCCACTTAACACCATGGCTTTTGCAGAGCGGGTCAATAAAGCCGATGAGATTCACCAGCTTGTTATAGCTCGATGGCTCGGGCAAATACAGTTTGAGTTTGTCTAGCCCAGAGTTTATGATTTGGCTGGTTGCCTGTGTCACCAGGTTTTGAACGCGCCTTTCTCTCACAGGCCTATCGGTGTAGCCCTCCTGACAGAACCTGCAACCCTTGTCACAGCCGCGCGCCAGCTCAATAATTGCGCACTCGTTTTCAGTTTTGACATTTGGCACCATGAGTTTTGTTGGAAAATATGTCCTGTCGAGGTCGCGAACAACCTGCCTTTTCACCACCTTGCCAACAATCTTTTTTATCTCCCCAGTCTTTTTATACTCAAACGCAACGAGCGACGGAACATACACCCCTTCTAGTTTTGCAAGTTCCTTCAAAACGTCTGGCTTTTTGAGACTGGAAAGCTTGGCTTTCATGATAGTGTCAACCACCTTGATGATGGTGTCCTCAAAGTCGCCAACAATGAAAAAGTCCATAAAATACGCAAGTGGCTCAGGGTTATATGCGCCGCGCCCAAACCCGAAAACAAGCGGATAGTCCTTCTCCCTCTTGCTCGCCTCATACGGAATGGACGCAAGATAGAGCATATAGAGAATGTTCGTGTATTCATATTCCTTGCAAAGCGGAAATCCCAGAATCTCAAACTTCGAAAGTGGGGTCTTGTTTTCAAGAGAAAAAAGTGGTTGCTCAGCTCTGCGCAGTTCACCTGCCATGTCAATTGCAGGTGCAAAACAACGTTCAGAGCTATACCCCTTTTTGTCGTTTAGAAGACTATATAAAATTCTAGTTTCTCTGTTTTGCATCCCAACTTCATATAAATTTGGGTAGCAGAGACAGAAACGCACTCGCATTTCGTCACTAACAGGGCAAACGCCAACTTCGCCGCCAATATACCTTGCCGGCTTCTCAACTTTTTTCAAAATGTTAGTGAGTTTTTTGTCCATTGCCACCTTAATAGAAAAACAAGTTTAATATTATCACCATATTTTATATATGTCAATAGTGAGAATTTGCATTTTTTCATAAAAAACCATAGAAAAAAACCGCAAAATTTGCGATTTTTAATAGATTATTTGCAAAAAACACCTCAAATTATATTAATTTTAACAAATAAAAATTCAAATTTCACTTCACAAATACTTGTGAACAAAATCAAAAACAGTTTTGAAATAAAGCTCAGAGTCCTGCGTTGCGCTATACGCATGAGTTGCCCCCTCAACCACGAGCTTTTCTTTCTCAATGTTTGGGTTCGCTCCGAAAACCTCATCGAGCATAGAAGCAGGAACAAAGGTGTCCGCCCCGCCGTGGATGAAGAGCATTGGTGTCTTCGACTTTTTCAGCTGCTTCACGCAGTCATATTCGGTGAGAGATTTTCCAAGCCTGAGCCTCGCAATAAAGTTGGATGCGCTCATAATAAATCTTCGAAATGGAAGTTTGAGAACATATTCAAGAACGTATTGAAATTGCTTATACGCGCTTGAAAATCCGCAGTCCTCAATGGCGCAAACGATATTCTCTGGCAGTGTCTCACCCACCGCACACATGATAGTTGCCGCACCCATGCTCACCCCATGCAAAACAATTTTCGCGTTGCTGTTGTCGTTTATGATATAGTTCGCCCAGTCGATAACCTCGAACCTGTCGCCAAAGCCCATTCCAACATATTTGCCCTCGCTCTGGCCATGTCCTTTGAGGTCTGGCATGAGAACGTTGAAGCCCTCGTCATAGAACTTGTGAGCATAAAAGCCCATTTCAAGGCTCTTGCCGCGATAGCCATGGAAAGTGATAACCCAGTTGTCGGTTGGTGTAGCGTTCAAAATCTTGTAGGCTTTGAGTTTATAGCTGTCGCCACTGGTGATTTCCACCAGTTCCTTGTCTATTTCTCCAAGCCATTCTTCGTCGCTAAATGGGACTGGCATATTAACGTCGAACCCGCTTGGCGCGTTTTGAACTGCGGGAAAAGTTGCGTCGAGTGCGAACTCAAAAAACACGCCGCCAACAACAAAATAAAGCAAGGCAAAAAACAACAAAACTCCACCCAGAACGCATGATAAAATTATAGCAATACGCTTTTTTGTTTTTGGACTCAGTGGTTTTCGTTTTTTAGTCTTTTCCATCAATCATCTTAACATATCTAACTGCTTCAATTCCGGCAACTGCGCCCTCGCCAACAGCCTTTGAAACTTGCAAAAGCCCGCCAACACAATCTCCGCAAGCAAAAGCCCCTGCAAGATTCGTCATTTGGTTCTTGTCAACCTCGATTGCATTTCCGTTTGTTATAAGCCCAAGTTGTTTTGCAATTTCAAAACTTGAAAGCGAGCCAAGGGCAACAAAAGCTCCATCAACTTTGATAGTTTCATCTTCAAAAACAACCTCTTCAAGCATATCTTTTCCGTTGAAGCCAACAATATTTTTGCTGATTATTTTAATATTTTTGCTCATTTTTTGCGTTTTTGGAGCGTTTTTTGATATCAAATACACCGTTTTTGCGTTTTTTGCAAGTTCCTCTGCTTCGCTGAGTGCAAACTCACCGTCGCCAATAACGCAAACATCGCGACCTGTGAAAAAGAAGCCGTCGCATATTGCGCAGTAGCTAACATTGGCATTTTCAAAAGGCGCCAGGCCATCAACGGTCTTTCCTGCCCCAAGCGCAAGAATTATTGCCTTTGCCTCAAAAGATTTATCTTTCAATTCAACAATATAAGTATGCGCATCAAAGTCGTTTTTTATTTGCAAAACCTCACCGCGCAAAAACTCGCCGCCAAGTTTTTTATATTGCTCCACTCCGCGATTTATTAGGTCTTCACCCGATATGCTTTCAAAACCATAGTAGTTTTGAATGGCTTTTGCTTTCAAAAGAGCCGACGAGCCACCGTCGATAACCAAAACATCTGCGCCCGCACGCTTTGCATAGATTGCGGCAGATATTCCTGCGGGCCCGCCGCCAAGCACTATAACATCTTTCATTTATTTTTCCTCAGCAACATAATAACATTTTATACGAAAATTGAAAAACAATTTTGGCTGTTTTGAAATTTATTTGACAACATTTTTTCGCGTCATTATTATGATAGTATTATGAAAATTTATGACACATTAATAATAGGCGCGGGAGTTATTGGCTCGTTTTTGGCAAGCGACCTCGCCCGCTCTGGCTACTCAGTTTGTCTCGTCGACAAAGCCGCCGACGTTTCAACAGGCGCAAGCAAAGCAAACAGCGGCCTTATTCACGCCGGGTTCGACGCAAAACCAAACACGCTCAAAGCCAAACTCAATGTTGAAGGCAACAGAATGTATCCGCTCATCGCAAAGCGCCTGTCGCTCCCCATAAAGAAAGTTGGCACGCTCGTTGTTGGCAGCGACAAAAAGGTTGTTGAAAATCTCTATGCGCGCGGGATGGCAAACGGCGTTAAGAACCTTTCGATTCTTCAAAGAGACCAAATCAAAGAGATCGTTCCAAACATCAACGATAGCGTTTCTGTTGCGCTCCACGCGAAGGATTCTTATATCATCAGTCCCTACCTTCTCACAATCAGTCTCGCCGATGAGGCTATTATCAACGGCGCGGACATCATTTTGAATTTCGACATCAAGAGCGTCAAACGCGAAAGCGGCATTTTCACTATTAAAAGTGCCGAAAAAACCATTTGCACAAAAACAATAATAAACTCAGCTGGCGCGGGAGTTAACGAGGTTGCAAAGTTGATTGGCAGCGAAACCTACCCGATTGTTTTCCGCCGCGGCGAATACTTCGTGCTCGACTCAACTGAGAGCGGCATTGCCCCACTCACCATTTTTCCTTTGCCTAGTGAACACAGCAAGGGCGTTTTGGTGACCCCAACGATCGATGGCAACATTCTCGTTGGCCCAACGAGCTATGAGAGCGACAGCTCAACAATCACCACATCGGTGGGTCTTGGCTATGTTAGGGAGAATTCGGCATCCCTGCTTTGCAACATCAACCTCAAAAAGAGCATAAGACAGTTCAGCGGAGTGAGATGCGTTGTTGGCGACGACTTCGTTATCGAAAAGAGCAAGAAAGTTGACGGCGTTTTGACCCTTGCAGGGATTTGCTCACCTGGGCTCTCAGCCGCCCCTGCCATCTCAAAATATGCAATAAATTTGCTTGGGCTCAACTATGCCCCAAGTGAAAATGCGAAAAAAATCCAGCCATACACTCTTTTCAAAAACTGCTCAAAACCAGAGAAAAATGAACTTCTCAGCAAAAACAAGGCTTATGGAAAAATTATCTGCAAATGCGAAAATATCACCGAGGGCGACATTTTGATGGCGCTTGACCGTCCGCTGAAAATTCAGTCAATCGACGGAGTGAAGCGTAGAGTCAGGGCTGGAATGGGAAGATGTCAAGGTGGATTTTGTATGCTTGCGGTTGCGAATATAATCGCAAAAAAACGCAAAATACCCCTTGAAGAGGTGCTAAAAGAGAACAAAAACAGCAATTTTATCATGTTTGACATTCGCGGAGGTGCAAGATGAACTTTGATGTTGTGATAATCGGCGGGGGCCCTGCCGGCATGAGTTCGGCGATTGCAAGTGCCCAAAACGGCAGCCGCGTTTTGCTCGTTGAAAGAAATGAGGCTTTGGGCGGAGTGCTCAATCAGTGCATCCATAGCGGCTTTGGGCTCCACTACTACAACGAGGAACTGACCGGACCCGAGTTCGCAAACAGGCTTGAAAACGAACTGAAAAAAGAAAAGAACATTGAGGTTCTTATCAACACTTTCGTGACAAGCATTAAAGATAACGAAGTCACCATTGTCAATTCAAATGGCGAACAGAAAGTCAAAGCCAAGTCCATCATCCTTGCAACAGGTGCAAGAGAGAAAACCGCTGCAAACATCTGCCTCACAGGTTCAAGACCTGCTGGGGTTATGACCGCTGGAACCGCGCAAAAAATGGTGAACATCATGGGCAAGCTTCCAGGAAAAGACATTGTTATTCTCGGCAGCGGCGACATCGGGCTCATCATGGCGCGAAGGCTCGTGCTGGAAGGCGCGAACGTCAAAGCCGTTTTGGAAATCAACCCTGTCACGAGTGGGCTTCGCAGGAATGTTTTGCAGTGCCTTGACGACTTCAACATCCCTCTCCTTTTGAAAACCACGGTGTTCAGCGTTGTTGGCGAGAACAAAATTGAGGGTATCCTCTATGGTAATGTTGACGAGAACTACAATCCAATCAAGTCAACAGAAAAGTTCATGAAGTGCGACTGCCTGATTCTCTCGGTTGGGCTCACTCCCGAAACCGATCTTCTTCCCGACCTCAAAATCATGAAGGCAACGGGCGGCGCCGAAATCAACGAATACTACATGACCAACATAAAGAACGTGTTCAGTGCTGGCAATGTTTTGCATATTCACGACCTCGTTGACAATGTGTGTTTGGAAAGCGCGCTCGCCGGGAAATATGCAAGTTTGTCGGCGCAAGGAAAACTTAGTTTTTCCTCTCCTATCGAAGTTGCAAGCGGAAAGGGCATCAGCTATGTTGTGCCATCTGTTTGCTACAAAAACGGAGAAAAACTCATTGCAAAGTTCAGGCTGAAAACGAAAATAACGCGCAAAAACATAGTTGCGAAAAGCGGCTCAAAAGTCCTCGCGAAGAAATTCATGCTCGCGGGAACGCCCGGCGAAATGGTGACTTTTGAGATTGACAAGTCAAGCGCCGAAAAACAAATTGTTGTGGAGGTGGAAGAATGAATCTAACTTGCATAATGTGCCCAATGGGCTGCGAACTGACCGCCACAAAAACAAGCGACGGCTACAAAATCAGCGGCAACAATTGTTTGCGCGGAGAAAAATTTGGCAAGGAAGAACTGACCTCGCCAAAGCGAATCGTGACCGCGCTTGTTCACACGGACAGGGGCGTCACGAGTGTGAAAACCTCTGTTGCCATCGACAAAAATAAAATCTTCGATGTTATGAAAGAAATTGATAAAGTGCACCTAAAAAACGCAAAAATTGGTGATATTGTTATAAAAAATGTGCTTGGAACAGGCGCCGATGTCGTTATCACCAAATCAATATAGCTTTATTCAGCGGCTGAGTAGAGCCTCTTGTAGTCCTCGCAACTTTCCATAAGTTCTGCGTAGAATTGCGTTTTTTTGAAAAACAAAATAGAAAAAAGGCATCCGTCCAAGATGCCTTTTTTAGTGGTGTTTTATTTTTTCGCAGGTTTCTTTTCGCTTTGAGGCTTTGCGCCTTTTTCTTTGATTGGTTTGAAGTCAACCGATTCTTTCAAGCTTGCAAGCAAGCCAGAGATATTTTGAATCTCGCTTGGAACAATTATCTTTGTTGACTGGCCATCGGCAAGAGTTTTGAGAGCTTCAAAACCTTGGATGGTGAGATATGCAGGGCTTGGGTTTGCCGAGTTGATAAGGTTGATAGCTTCGCTTTCACCTTTTGCTGTTGCAATGAGAGCGGCTTGTTTGGCTTCGGCTTCCAAGATTGCAGCGCGTTTATCTGCCTCAGCACGAAGAATCTTTGCTTCCTTTTCACCTTCGGCAACCAGGATTGCCGACTTCTTTTCACCTTCGGCTCTCAAAATCTGCTCTCTTCTTTCACGCTCAGCGCGCATTTGCTTTTCCATCGCCTCTTGAATGTCTCTTGGAGGCAAGATGTTTTTGAGCTCAACACGATTGATTTTGATTCCCCATGGGTCAGTTGCCTCATCAAGAATCATACGCATTTTTGTGTTAACAGTGTCGCGGCTTGTGAGCGTTTCGTCGAGTTCGAGCTCACCAACGATGTTTCTCAGCGTTGTTGCAGTCAGGTTCTCAATCGCCCTGATTGGCTGGTCAACACCATACATATATAGTTTCGCGTCGGTTATTTGGAAATAGACAACGGTGTCTATTTGCATTGTAACGTTATCTTTTGTGATAACAGGTTGAGGCTTGAAGTCAGCCACAATCTCTTTGAGTGAAATAGGTCTTGAAACCCTATCGAAGAAAGGCAAGATGAAGTGAATCCCGGTGTCGAGAGTCTTTATGTATTTTCCGAGCCTTTCAACAACAACTGCGTGCGCTTGCCTTACAACTTTCACCGAGAAGCAAGCAACAACCAAAACTAAAACACCAATAACAACAAGTGTTATTCCCCACCATGGCATAGTTATTTTTCCTCCTTATTTTCTGTTTCTGGTTTTCCTGATTTTTCAACAACGAACTTGTTTCCTTGAATTTTCAAGATTTTCACCTTTTCGCCCGAAGCAATTTGTTCGTTTGCGATTGCGTTCCAGATAACGCCATTCACTTTAATTGTTCCAATTTTGTCATCGTCGATTGCGTCGATGAGTTTAAACTCCTGACCAACAAGCGAATCAAGATTGGTTTTGTCTTTTGCATTGCGGAGCAAGAAGTTCTTTGTTATCTTTCTAAGCGACAAGATGAGCACCAAAGAAAGCACAACAAAAACTGCAACTTGAATCTCCCAACGCACTTTCACAATTGACAAAATGAGCGGAATGATAGCTCCAACTGTGAACCAAATGGATGTCATGTCAAGCGTTGCAAACTCAATTATTGCCGTTAGTATGATAACGCCCAGCCACACCCAAAACATAACTTGCATTGTTTCTGCCTCCTTATAATTATATTATATAATATATGATATTTTCTCGTCAACTATTTGATGCTCTCGCTATTGCAAAACCTCGCGCCACGTGATATAATGAAATCATGACAACAAAAGAAATCCTCGAAAATTCAATAATTTTCATTGGACCCATAGGCGTTGGAAAGTCGCTGCTTTCTGGCGAACTTGCAAAGGTCACTGGGATGGACATTGTGCATCTCGATGAACTGCAAGAGTTTGCCTATGCTTATTCTCACGGCGTGAAACTCTATTTTGACCCAATTCGAAAATTCTTTCAAATGAAGGGTATTGTCAAAGACGCAAACCTTGAAACGCAAAACGCCGCGCTCACAAAAACGCAAAAACGGCTGCAAAAAGCGTTAATTCAAGAGAAATTTGCCGAATATAAGCTATACGATTCACTAATACGCGGCGGTTTTGAGGGCTTTATGCCTGTTGTTGAAAAAGTGATGGAGCGCCATACAGACACGCAGGTTGACTATAATCGCCCGACACTTTCCGCCCTCCTTTGCGACAATATCTGCGGTGTTGAACTCATGCTTCCAATTTTGCAAAATTTGAAAAAACCAATTATTCTTGACACTGGCGGGCCTTGTTTTATGGATTTGAGCAAATATGAAAAAGAGCTCACCGTTGATTGCAAAAACAGCGATGAAAAAGCCGAAATCATTTCGCAAATAAAGGCAATCAAGAAATTTGTCAGCTCATTTGGAACAAGAGTCTATCTCAAACCAAGCGACTACTATTTGGA
Source organism: uncultured Clostridia bacterium (assembly GCA_947625955.1). Classification (GTDB taxonomy): domain Bacteria; phylum Bacillota; class Clostridia; order Christensenellales; family UBA1242; genus UMGS2069. The sequence goes on from CANQQH010000005.1 coordinate 10,776, forward strand.
GAGTAGACCATATATCATCGACTACCCTCTAAATCAACTTCTCCTCAAACTTGATACATATTCACCACTCGCGAATGTCACAATAACTCCATCAGACCTTTTCTTCGACCACAAGAACAAAGCTTTTTTCAGCCGAGAAAACATTGAAGATATAGTCAGCTATGAAACAAGACAAAGCCTCAAAAATCACGATAGAATACGCGAACTCATCAATATTATTCTGCTCTCACGCGACAATATTCTCGCAGAAGGGCGAAAAAAATAAACAAACAAAAAGCAAAAAATATCCGCAATTTGCGGATATTTTTATTATTTTTGCATATTTTATTGATATTTTTGCGTTTTTTAATAGTTTTCGCTTCTAACTTCGAAATAAGATTGAGGGTGAGCGCAGACTGGGCAAATCTCTGGGGCTTTCTTGCCAACAACGATGTGACCACAATTTCTGCATTCCCAAACTGTTATTGTTGATTTTTCAAAAACAGCTTTTGTTTCAACATTTTTCAAAAGTGCTCTATATCTTTCTTCGTGCTTCTTTTCAATTGCTGCAACACCTCTAAACTTCACAGCAAGTTCTTTGAAACCTTCCTTTTCTGCATCCTTTGCAAATGTTTCATACATATCGGTCCATTCATAGTTCTCGCCATCGGCAGCGGCAGCCAGGTTTTGAGCAGTTGTTCCAAGTTCACCAAGTTCCTTGAACCACATTTTTGCGTGTTCTTTTTCGTTTTCAGCAGTTCTAAGGAAAATATCTGCGATTTGCTCATAGCCTTCTTTCTTTGCAACCGAAGCAAAATAGGTGTACTTGTTTCTTGCTTGCGATTCACCAGCAAATGCAGCCAAAAGATTTTTTTCTGTTTTTGTTCCTTTATATTTGTTCATATTCTTTCTCCTTTGAATATTGTGAGATTTGATTCTCATCTTGATTATATCAAAACATTTTGCTTTTGTAAACGAATTTTGCACAATTTCACATTTTCAAAAAAAATCAATTTTGAATTTTTATTTGTAAAATTTGCCCGTTTTTGAGCTATTTTATACGAATATAATTCTATTTTGTTTTGTATTTGATTTTTATATAGTCGCGAAGTGAATTCAGCCTGAGTTCAAACTCGCGCCTTGTGAGCACGGTTTCGCTTGGGTAGTTCTTGCCAACATGATGAAGCAAGTATTTATCTTTGCTTGAAAGCAGCGCGCGGCGATAAAGCGGATTCTTTATTGCCGAAAAATAGAGTTCGTCGATAAAAAGTTGATATTCCTCTCCGTGCCTGTTGATAGGTTTGCCCTGCCAATAAACAATGCCATCTTTCGCCCAGTAGTCAATTTCATTGCAGCCGCGAGTGTGGTGCGCGTCCATGCCGAAGTATTTCAAAACCAAGTTTTGAGTTTTCTTATCTTTATATTTTATTCCCTGCAAAACGCCTTCAAGCGAAGCAACCTTTTTGCCCCTGAACCAAAAACTCATTGGGAAAAGATTTGAAAGCACTTTTGAAACGCTTCCATCCAACTTGTAGCCAACATTCAAAAACTTCTCGCCTTCCGCAACCTGCTTTTCGGCATTGGCAACGAGCTCGCCCTCAAAATATATGCAGCCGTCTCTTTCTTCGAGCTCTTGATAATTGAGGTTATAATTTTTTCTAAAATTTGTGTAATCCAAAAACTTTTTCATGACTTTATTATAACATATCAAAACCAAAAAGCAAAACCAAAAATCACTCAAATCAAAGAAAAATATCTCAATTTATTATTTACATTTCAAATTATTTTTGTTAGAATATAGAAGTTGCTGGCAGACAATTAATTTGGAATCAAAAGTCATAAAGTCCTCAACAAGTGAGTCAAGCGAAATAGAACTTTAAACGAAAAACACTATCAGTGACAATATGTATCAAAAAATTTCAATTAAACTATATTTGGAGAGGTGTCCGAGTGGTTTAAGGTGCAACCCTGGAAAGGTTGTGTACGCGAAAGCGTACCACGAGTTCGAATCTCGTCTTCTCCGCCAGCGTCGGGGCGTTGCCTCAAATCAAAAGAAAAAAGTCGAGCATACCGCTCGATTTTTTCTTTCTCACCTCGGCTTGCCCCTCTTCCTCGCCTCAGTCTCTTATCGAAATGCGTGACGCTCAAACCCAAAAAGAAAGCAACAATGGGTTTTCGCTATTCCGTTCGCTTCGCTCCTTGCGAATCTCGTCTTCTCCGCCAAAAATTCTTTTAACGTACCAATTATGTTGGTGCGTTTTTATAAAAGTATTGCAATGTGATTGAAACATTGATACAATTTATTCATAAGGAGATTAGATATGTTGGAAGATGCGTTTAATTTTTATTATAAAGCAACTCAATTAAAAGATATGCTTAGGCAGGGTGCTGTTCAATGGGAAGTAGATAAAAAACGATTGGAAAGTATTGCTGAACATACTTTTGGTTGTATGATTTTGGCAATATCTTTACATTCCGAATTAAACTTGGATGTTGATTTAGGAAAAACACTTGAAATGTTGGCAATTCACGAATTGGAAGAACTTGCAATTGGCGATGTGACGCCACTAGACAATATAGACAAAAAAATATTAAAAGCAAAGGCAAGAAATGCAGTTTACGGATTTGTAAAAAATTTGAATAACGGCGAAAAACTTATGAACCTTACTGACGAATACAATGCAAGCGAAACGCAGGAAGCTAAATTTGCAAAAGCAGTTGATAAACTTGAATGCGTGCTTGAATTCAAAAAATATCAAGATTTAGGGCAAGTTTCCCTATCACACTTAAAACCAGAAATGTTGCATAATCAAAAGCTAAAGACATATGTACAAAGTGGAAAATATGATTTAGCAGACATTTTCTTTTTGTATCACATGGATTCTTATAAAAGTTTTGGTATGGACGAAAAATATTGGTTTACAAACTTAAAACCATTAAATATAGAGTCACATTCAAGTGATGCAGAAAAAGATTTGTAGTCCATTTCGGCACTCTTTCTCTCCGCCACTGCGGGGCGTTGCCCACAAATCAAAATAAGAAAGTCGAGCATACTGCTCGATTTTCTTATTTCTCACCTCGGCATTACTTTTCGCGTGACCTGTCACGCGACAACCCAATCGCATCTTGGGTTTCTTTTAGGCAAAAGCAGGAGAAGAAGAACCATTCGCACAGCAGTAGTGTAGCGAAGAACCTTTTTCTCCCGCTTTTACTCTAAAATATTCCCCAATCTGCTGCTTTTCGTCGAAACAAAAGCTCTTTTTTCGCAAAACCCTATCGGCTTTTGCATTATCTTTCGCTTTGTTCTCCTCTCCCTCGTCGAAGAATGGTCTTATAGGCCGACAAGATGTTTCGCATCTTGCCGTCAACGATTGGCCATTCTTCTCCTCTCCCCAAAAAACTTTCGTTTTTCGGGGACCCCTCTTTCTCTCGTTTGTCGGGGACCCCGATAAAAACATCCACAATGGAGTAACCTTTAATAAGTTCACCCTGTTGCCGCAGGTTCTGTTGACCAGGGTAGCAAATAGTATTAGATTTTTGAGATAAAACACAAATATAAAAAATCCCATAACACTACTGCTGTATGGGATTTTTTTATTTGCGCTTTTAGCCAAAAAGATGATGCTAGTTACGGGGAATTTGTGCCGCCGGTTCGGTAGAGAGGCGGAACAAGACTTTTCTTTCTTTGCACATTTCATAATCTTCACCCTATCTGCTGCTTTTCGTCGAAACGAAAGCTCTTCTTTCGCAAAACCCTATCGGCTTTTGCATTATCTATCGCTTTGTTTCTCCTCTCCCCAAAAAACTTTCGTTTTTCGGGGACCCCGATAAAAACATCCACAACGGGGTTGGTGTCAACTTTGAGAGGCCAGCCAAAACGGAGTAATCATTGAATAAGTTTTCCCAGTTATCACATATTCTATCGACTAGAGCAGCAAATAGTATTAGATTTTGGCAGTCTCATTCTAGACCCAATGCGGTCAGGACTCTTTTCAAGGTTTGACCGGCAACTTTTCGGGCTGCTTTCTTGCCGCGCGAAAGGATTGCGTCAAGAATTTGCCTGTTATAAAACTCATAATTTATCTTCATTTGCAAAAGAAAAACCGCAAATTTTGCAATTTGCGGCGCTATTTTATGTGTTTTTTAATAGTTTTTCGGCAATAGCTTTTCCCTCGGGTGTTGATGCAACAACTTCACTCATAAACAAATCGTCCACAACGAACTCAACTTTGTTGTCGTTCTTCATATGAAGCAACGCCGCCTTTGGATCATCATTGAGACTTAGGCAAAGAAGATAATTGTTGTTTTTATAACTGATCTTTTTCTTAACAAGGTATTTTACCCCATCATCAAGCAGAATTGCTTTGTTTTCTTGAATAACCATTATTTATCCCCCTTGTTTTCTTCGTTTTCGTTGTTTATTTTGCTTTGTTTAAGATAGTCAGGCACGCCTTCAACAAGATATTTATGATTAAGCATCTTCATTTGCAAATACATATCATACAAATGTCCGCCTGTCAGATCATCATCAGGGCTAGGTAAAGTGCCATTTTTCTTTACATATTTAAGCATTGCTTTTTCGAACTTCTTCAAATGGTCAAATTCAGCCATAGTCAAGCCCAGATCTGCTGCTTTCTTTTCTTGTTTACCTCGCCCCCAAATACGAATTATCGATGACTCTGCCAGCACGCCAACGGAAACAAGACCAGCAACTATTGCTGACAACCCAAAATCACCTGTTGCACCAGCAGCTGTAAGATAAGTAAACATTCCTGATCCCAATCCTACACCCACTGAAGTCCAAGAATCTTTTAGTGCCAACCCATAAGCCACATCTTCATTATTCACCTTATTATGAAAATTGGTATCACTACTCTTTTCAAAGTCTCCATAGACGAAATTAAACTTTTCCAAAAGCGTTTTTTCAGCCTTTTCAATTTCCTCTTTTGGAACATCAATATTGGCATCAACAATTTCTGCCTCACGAGGATTTTGGTCTACCCCAAAGACCTCATCGTAATACTTTGCTGCCCATTCAATAATTTGTTTTTCACTAAAACCTACTGGTTTTTTACCTCTACTCATATACCCCCCCCCCCCATTTTTACAGGCTTAGTATAACATTCAAAAAGTAAAATGTCAACACATTTCATTTTTTGTTACCCCAAAATTGATTGGCAGGAACATGGATTGTGCTTGATTTTTGAGCTCAATTGCTGGTATAATTTCATTGAGGTGGAACTGATGAAGGCAGAGAGAAACAAAACAATAGATTTCAGTTTGGAAAGTGGGCGCGCCTACGCTGAAAGGTGCATATCCGTTTCCAAACCCGTTTCGCTTGAAGAGGTTGTCAACAAGACTATTCTTGGCGACTCTTTGCAAGTTCTGGATTTTCTTCCGCAAAGGTCTGTGGACTTGCTTTTCGTTGACCCTTGCTATAACCTCGACAAGCAATTTCACGGAATGAAATTTTCAAAGCTCAGCGACACGGACTACGCCAAATACACCTGTGCTTGGATTGAAAAAACACTGCCACTATTGAAGCCGACGGCAAGCATATACGTTTGCTGCGACTGGAAAACAAGCATGGTTATCGGCAGCATCCTGAACCAATATTTCAATGTTATCAACCGCATAACCTGGCAAAGGGAGAAAGGCCGCGGAGCAACAATGAACTGGAAAAACGGTATGGAAGACATTTGGTTTGCAACCATGTCGCCACGCTACACCTTCAATGTGAAAGATGTGATGTCGAGGCGAAAAGTGGTTGCACCCTACAAGGAGAACGGAAAGCCAAAGGATTGGGAAGAAACCGAAGACGGGCGCTACCGAAACACCTACCCATCGAACTTTTGGGACGACATCTCCATCCCCTACTGGTCCATGCCGGAGAACACCGCCCATCCAACGCAAAAGCCTGAAAAACTTCTTGCGAAACTCATACTTGCCAGCACGAACAAAGGCGATGTGATACTAGACCCATTCCTGGGCTCGGGCACAACCTCAGTTGTTGCGAAGAAGCTCGGGCGAAAATATATTGGAATTGAGAAGGACCCACTCTATTGCGCTTGGGCGGAATACAGGCTTGAACAAGCCGAGACCGACAATACCATTCAAGGCTACACCGACGGCGTATTCTGGGAAAGGAACACCCTCGCCGAGCAGAAAAAATTGATGCAAAAGAAACAGCCAAAGGACTAACGCAAGTGAACGAGAAAAAATTTGAAGACCTTTTGAAATATATAGAAAGTTTGAATGGCATTAACGACAAAGACAAGCTTGCCGACCTCGTGAAGGCACGCTTCAATCTTTCGACCGACAGAAAGATTTTCTATTGCGACGACTTCGCCATACGATTCAGCAAAGCCAAAACGCATAACATCAGCAACACAATTTTGTCGCTATCAAAGCTGCAAAAATATGACGACCGCCCTGTTATTTCCTGCGTTGTTTTGCCAAACGAGAACTATATGATGCTTTGCAACAGCACCTTTCTCAAAAAGATAAGTCAAACCTCGCAAAAACTTTGCGTGGACAACATCAGGGGCAGCTTCAACCACTCAGACATTTTGAAAAATGTTGCAGAAATTGAGAATTGCCCTGACAATTTTTTGAAAATTTTCGCGTTGCACACCAGCTTTGAAGATAACTTGGTGCGCATTGTTGAAGCCACCAACGGCATCGTTGCCCATGGGCACAAGTTCGAGCTGAACGCCAATGCAGAAAAAGTCTTGCTGGAAGCTCCACAAAGAGAACAAGAATTTCTTTCGTCAATGTTTTATGAGGCTCTAAACGCAGACTTGGCGGCAAGAGTTGACAAAGTCAAAAACGAGATTGCCATTGCAGCTGCAAACAAAAATGTGAACATCAAGGGCAATGTTGTTGAGTTTTTGATAACAGGCGAAGGCACGGCTCACGATGAACTCATCGATGCCCTCAACCAAAATAGGCCGCTGCCACAAATAAAGAACAGCCACGACTTTGGCGACTATAATTGCAAACTTGGAAAATACGAAATCAAGACGGACATAAAATTGAAAGACCTGTCTTTGCAATCCAGTCCCAAAGCCTACAACATTGATAAACTCTTGGAATTTTTGTCGGCTGAAAATTCTATCTATCTGCTATACTTCGTTGGCGTTGGCAAGAACAAGAAAATTTCAACTTTCCTATGCCCTGTTTTCAGCCCAGACTTGCTTGACACCATGCAAATAAACCCACTTTGGGCAGGCAGAAATTCGCGCGGAGTTGCACAATTTAATGGCGAGGCCATTCAAAAAATCATTGACACCAAGCCGACAGACATTGACATTAAAAAAGCACAAGAATTTTTGAAGAAACTCTTCATAATGTAAGAAAAAGGGAAGCCGCTAAGCTTCCTTTTTTTGATAGCTGTTTAGTGCGAATTTGCTTCGCGGATTTCAAGCATTTCGGTGAACCTGCGTTCAAGTTCTTTGACGATCTCATTTTTATGCTTTTCAACAAGTTCCAGCGCGCCTTTATATTTTTCTTCCTTGTCTAAGTCATAGTATTTTTCAAGCTCGGCGAAGAGCCTTTCGGCGTCAGCCTTGCTATCGAACTTCTCTGGAATGATAATAGTGCTCAAAATATGCTTTTTGAAAAGTTCGTCATCTGCAAAATATTTCTTTCTAAGTTCTTCGATTTTAATAAGTTCAAAATATCTTGCGTCAAACTCGGTTGGAAATCTGTGGTTTTCTGGCGGCGTCCACTCCAAAACCTTCTTGTCCAAAAGTTCCCAATATATTGTCACATAGAACATTGAGAAAACCAAAATCATACTTTCCAAATCTTCGGGGCAACCCTCAACGTTGGTGAGATACTTTTCATATTGCTTTTGCTTGGTGTGTTCGTTCTCGTGGAAGAGCAAGTTGAGAAGGTCGTATTTGATGGTTTTATAGCTGCCCGAATGGCAAACGAGTTCGTCGGCGTCCATTTTGCGCATCCTCAAAACATAGTCGTGAATAATCTTTTCAAACTTGGAGGCGCTTTTCTCGTCGTAGCTTTTCATGAGGCTGTCAATCTGCTTTTTGAGTTTTTTGGGCTGCGTGTCGTCGAACTTGGTTTCAAGTAGGGTTTGCAATCTCAGCTTGTTTATCTTGATTCTAACGTCATTAACAACCGCGCTTTTGCCGAAGTTTTCGCTTTCTTCAAACTCAACGCGCAAAGCCTTGTCTGCAATGCCGTAGTCTTCGCACACCATCTTGCTCAGCTCGTTAAGCTTCTTGATGAGCGCATCATAGTCGATTGGAAAAGTGAAATTTTCCAAAAAGCTTTTTGCCTCAGCCAACAATTTTTTGTTCATTGCTCTCTCCCCTTTCGCCAACATTATATCATTATATTAGAAAGTCTCAAACAAAAAATCGAGCGAGACGCCCGACTTTTGCAACCAATTTAGCTTTTCTAAATAATGATTATTAATATTATAGCCACCCAATATATCAGTTTCAAAGTGAAGCTCAAAATCCAGCCAAGAATAAATTTCCTTCTTTCCTCTTTTTCTTTTGCATAGAAAAATCCAAAGAAACCAAACAAGCTGATAATATACGCAAGAGCCATTCCCAGCCAAAAGTTGAAATCAATCTTGTTGTATATCGCTAGCATGCATAGCAGAGATAAAATAATTATTCCGCCCAAAAACAATAAAACTGTTATAACAGATAAAGTATGCATTTCAACAGTCGTTTGCTCAATCATTTACTCACCCCCTTAAAATGCGGTTATGTCCGCAAGCTTGAAAGATGCCGGTTTAACATTAAGCCAGCCAATATAGGTTGCTTCAAATCTCCAAGTTTCATCTTTCCCCAAGTTGTTCATATTGTCTAATGCTGTTCCCAAATTGTTTCCGTTCTCATCATATATTGAAAATTCAACACTGGCATAGCTGAGATTTCTATTCTTATTGTTTTTTGCTATGCCTGTAATCTTGACCGTATAGCCAAGATATTCGTTATACTCATATGTCATGCTGACATTAGATATTAGCAATTCAGCATTGGAGTTAGTATTTTGGTCATTTGACCCTGTTACGCCGAAAATCACTCCAAACACTATAAGAGCACCTATTATTCCAAGTGCAATCCAAAGACCTTTCTTCGATTTGTTCGAACTGTTTTCCTGGGGTGGTTCATTACTTTGAGTGTATATTACATTTTCTTCCATAACGTTCTCCTATTTTTTACCTAAGTATTTTTCATCCCATTCCTTCTGTTTCTGAACAGTTAGAGCAATATAAATGATTCCTGGAAACAAATAAAATATCAAGCCCAAAACCGCCAACCCGACATTTATCTTAGGTCGCGGTGGCGCCATTGTAACAACATTGCGCGTTATTTGTGTGTTTGGTTGCGCGGTGTAATAATTATTCACAATTGTGCCCGCGTTGTTAGTTGTGTTAATAGAGTTGTCATAATTTCTTATTGCCTTTTCAGTAACATATGCAGAGTTGCAATAAGGACAAACGCCAGCATCTTTTTGTTCATCAACTTGAATATTTGCACCACATGATGTGCACTTTGCTTCTTTCATCTATTTCCTCCGTATAATTTTTTATTAAATCTACCATAATTATTAGAATTTTCGTTTGAGTTTTGAGTATCAATTGCGTTTTCTTCCATTGGACACCTCTTAGTATATTGAGTCATATAAGTTGTTTATTGCCCTTGAAACTTGTACCCCATAAATAATTCCCACAATAACACCAATAACAATTTCAACAATGAAAGCTTTTATCCAACCACTCATAAAAGTCTTTCTTTCGTAGGAACCTTCTTTATACATGCACACGCCAATCACCAAGCCTATGATACCTAAAAACAAACCGCATACAACGCCTATTGCTGTCTTGCTTTCTGGTGATTGCTGTGGTTCCTGCTTGTTTTGCTGCGTGGATTGTGGTTGTTGATTTTCTTCGGCACCTTCCATGATTTTCTCCTTTGTATATTTGTATCTTACTTGTTAATAATTATATTAGGTCTTTTGACCTAAGTCAAGTCTTTTGACCTACTCGGTTATAAATTTATAGTATGGTATATATAGAAGTTATCAAAGAAATTATGAATGATAAAAAATTGTCACAGGAGAAAATGGCAAAGATTTTGCATGTTAACCAAACAACTATCAGCCAGTGGCTACTTGGAAAGAAAAAGCCAAGTTTTGATAACATCTACGCCCTCTATGAAAAATTTGGAATAACCCCGAACGAACTCTTTGGGATTGAATAAACAAAAGAATCACCACTAGAATGTGGTGATTTTTACTTATCGTAGTCGTCTTTGAAGTGGTGGCGAACGCCGTTTTTATCTTTGTAGGCGATGACCGTTGAGAGATTGACATTTTCAAGGCTCGCAAAAATATTTTGGTCAACCTGCGGGTCGTCCTTTTTGAGCATGGCGATGAGTTCTTTCATCTTTTTGCGTTTTGAGTTCATCTCGCCATTCTCCGCCGCCAGTTTTTCAGTGAACTTGCAAGCGCATTGAAGAAATTCAAGTTTGTTATAATCGCGCCATTTGATGATGTCCTCTTCCTTTATTAAGTACATCGGGCGAATCAGCTCCATACCCTCAAAGTTGGTGCTGTGGAGCTTTGGCATCATGGTTTGAACCTGCCCGCCATAGAGCATCCCCATGAGGATGGTCTCGATAACATCGTCGTAGTGGTGGCCAAGCGCGATTTTGTTGCAGCCAAGTTCCTTCGCCTTGCTATACAGGTGCCCCCTTCTCATCCTTGCGCAAATATAGCACGGCGACTTTTCAATATTAAACACATTTTCGAAGATATTCGTTTCAAAAACCGTGATTGGGATGTTGAGCATTTTCGCATTTTTTTCAATCATTTCCTGGTTTTTCTTTGTATAGCCGGGATTCATCACCAAAAACACAAGCTCGAAATCAAACTTGTTGTGGCGTTTGAGTTCTTGAAAAAGCTTTGCCATGAGCATACTATCTTTCCCACCCGAAATGCAAACCGCCACCTTGTCGCCCGGGCGAAGAAGGTCATACTCCTGAATAGCCTTGCAAAATTTTGAGAGTAGGGTTTTGTGAAATTTTTTGCGTATGCTCTCTTCAACCTCGCGCGCCTTTGTTTCGCTATATTGAGTGCTCATTTGTTTCTCCATGCGAGAATTATACCAAATATAAACGCGTTTTGCAACACCCAAAAAATCATATGCCGATTTTTCGTTTTGCTTTTTTCTTCGGCTGTGGTATTATTTATTCAAAAAAAGGTTTATTGGAGGTTTATATGTGCACAGCACTGACATTCAAAACAAAAGATAACTATTTCGGCAGAAACCTGGACTATGAGTTTTCCTATAACGAAACGGTCACCATCACTCCGCGAAACTTCAAGTTCTCTTTCCGCTTCATGGGCGAGGTCAAAACGCACTATGCAATGATTGGCATGGCGTTTGTTCAAGACAACTACCCTCTCTATTATGACGCAACGAATGAGAAAGGGCTTTCTGTTGCAGGGTTAAATTTCCCGTCAAACGCGTTCTATCCAAAGAAAAATAGGAGCATGAAAAATGTTGCACCTTTTGAGTTCATCCCTTTCATATTGTCCGATTGCAAAGACGTTGACGAGGCAAAAG